>DATEQL010000251.1:0-2968 GCA_035272665.1 Allostellaceae bacterium | reverse complement strand
GGCGACGCTGGCGCCTAGCGCCGCCAGATCATAGCCGCCCTCGAGCGTCGAGACGAGCCGCCCACCGGCATGGCGATAGGCGATGTCGAGCAGCTGCTCGGTGATCCAAGTGTAGTCTCCCTCATCGAGCAGCAGCTGCGCCAGCGGGTCGCTCTTGTGCCCGTCGAAGCCGGCCGAGATCAGCACGAGCTCGGGACGGAAGGCGTCGAGCGCCGGCAGGATCCGTTGGGTCACGCCGAGACGAAACTGGCTCGAGCCCGACATCGGACGGAGTGGAACGTTGACGATGTTGCCGACCCCGGTCTCACTCGCCGCGCCCGTGCCCGGGTAGAGTGGGAATTGATGCGTCGAGGCGTAGAACAGGCGCCCGTCGGCCTCGAACACCGCCTGAGTGCCGTTGCCGTGATGGACGTCGAAATCGATGACGGCTACTCGGTCGAGCCCGTGCGCCTCGCGCGCCCGCAATGCGCCGACAGCGATATTGTTGAACAGGCAGAACCCCATCGCGCGTTCGGGTTCGGCATGATGCCCCGGCGGGCGTACGGCGCAGAAGGCATTGTCCGCCTCCCGCGCCACCACCGCATCGACCGCGGCGACGACGGCTCCGGCTGCGCGCCGGGCGGCCCTCCCTGAGGCTGGCGACAGGATCGTGTCGGAATCGATCCCGACATGCCCCGATTTGGGAACGGTGCGCAGGAGGCGCTCGACGTGCCGACGCGGATGCACCCGCAGGAGATCGTCGAGCGTCGCTTCGGGCGCTTCGCGGCGCCCCAGTCGAGCGAATTCCGGATCGGCGAGCGCATCGAGCACCGCACGCAGCCGCGCCGGCGACTCCGGATGATGGGTGCCGGGGTCGTGTTCGAGACACGCCGGGTGGGTATAGAGCAACGTCGTCATCGGGAGACCTCGTAACCGCGGGGGATCAAATGTGGCACACCCGAAGGCTCGTCATCATCAGAATCGCCGTGGCCCGGACTAACGGGGTGTTGGGGCTTGGCGTCCGGCGACTCCCATCAGGGTGTTGAGGCGCTGCGGTGCATCGAGCAGCTCGCGGCTCGTTCCGGCAAACACGATCGCCCCGCGATCGAGGACGATCGCGTTTGCGGCGAGCTCGAGCGCCAGCTGCGCGTGCTGCTCGACCAACAGCAGCGCCAAATCGTCCTCGCGCTTCAAGCGATCGAGCCCGGCGAGCAAGGTATCGATGATGACCGGGGCCAAGCCTTCGAGTGGCTCGTCCATCAGCAGGAGGGTGGGGTTCCCCATCAGCGCGCGCCCGATCGCGAGCATTTGCTGCTCGCCGCCCGAAAGCTGATTGCCGCGGTTGCGCCGGCGCTCGGCGAGTGAAGGAAAGAAGTCATAGACGCGGGGGAGCGACCATTGGCCCGGGCGCGCGGCGACCAGCAGGTTTTCCTCGACCGTCAGCGACGGGAAGATCTCGCGCTCCTGCGGCACGAAACCGATGCCTAACCGCACGCGCCGATAGGGCGGCAAACTCGAAATCTCTCGGCCGGCGAAGCGGATGCTGCCGCTGCGCAATCGCGTATGCCCCATAATAGTGACGAGCAAAGTCGTCTTACCGACGCCGTTGCGGCCGAGCACACCGAGCGTATCGCCGGGTCCCAAACCGAGCGCGATATCCTCGAGCACCACCGTTTCGCCATAGCCGGCTGAGACGCCCTCCAGCGTCAGGCCAAGCCGCTCGCTCATGCTTGCACGCGTTCGCCGAGATAGACTTGGCGAACCCTGGCATCGGCGGCGATCGCTTCCGGCGGCCCTTCGACCAGCACGCTTCCCTGCACCAATACGGTGATGTGCCGTGCCAGGCGGAAGACCAGGTCCATGTCGTGTTCGATGATCAGCAGCGCGATGTCCGGCGGCAAGCGCTCGATCACCTCGATGATCATGCCGCTCTCGCCCGATGGAACCCCGGCCGCCGGCTCATCGAGCAGCAGGACCTTGGGCGAGAGGCCAAGCGCGACGGCGATCTCGGTCAGCCTCTGGCGGCCATAGGCGAGCGCGTTGACCGGCCGCAGCGCCTCGTCGGCAAGCCCGAGGCTTTCGAGTAGCGCAAAGGCTTCCTCGATCGCCGCGCGATGCCGGCCGGCCGGGCGCAGAAGATCGCCGGCGACCCCTTCGCGCTCGGCGATCGCGAGGGTCACATTTTCGAGCGCGGTCAAGCGCCGGAACAACGTATTGATCTGAAAGGTCCGGGCGAGGCCGCGCTTGACCCGTGCGGCTTGCGCCAGCTGGGTAACATCGGCACCGTCAAGCCGGATTTGCCCGGCGCTCGGCCGCAACGCTCCCGTTACCAGCTCGACAAAGGTCGTTTTGCCGGCGCCGTTCGGACCGATCAGCGCGTGCCGCGCACCGCGCTCGAGGCGAAAATCGACGGCGTTGGCCACGGTCAGCGCACCGAAGCTCTTATACAGCCCGCGGGTCTCGAGCGCTGGCGTAGTCATCGCCGAAACCGGTCGAAGAGCCCGAGCACGCCACCGCGGGCGAAAATCACGACGACAACCATCAATAGTCCGATCCAGAAGTACCAATAGACCGGGTCGATTTCGGAGAAGCGGTCCTGCGCAATCATATAGAGCGGTACGCCGATGAACGCGCCGTAAAGCCGTCCGACCCCGCCGATGATCAGCATGATCAGAACGGTGCCGGAACGGTCGAGGCTGAGGCTGGTCAGGCCGACAAATTGCGTTGTCTGCGCAATCAGCGCGCCGGAGATGCCGGCCAAGGCCGCCGAGATCGTATAGATCACCAGACGGCGATGGACGACCGGGGCGCCGATAGCGTGCATGCGACGGACATTCTCGCGAATCCCTGTCAGCGAGCGACCGAACGGCGAATGGACGAGGCGGCGGGCCAGCCACCAGCACACGAACAGCACGACGAAGCAATAGGCATAGGCGGTGCGGCCGAACAGGTCGAAGCGGAAGATGCCGAAAATCGGCCAGACCTCCAT
>DATEQL010000250.1:0-7171 GCA_035272665.1 Allostellaceae bacterium | reverse complement strand
CGCCACGGTACAGGCTGGAGAGCCGATGACCGTCAAGGAAATAGGGAGCCGGTGCGTTTGCGCACACCGGCTTTATTTTTCTGTCGTTATCGCGTTCGTGCCATGACGCGATTGCGCCGCGTGCCGCTCCGCATTGGCCCGAAACACCTGGTCCGTCAGCTTTTTCTGCTGCTCGGGCATCGCGTTGTAGAGGTTGTCGAACGCCGGGACCAGCTTTTGCAGATGCTGGGCGTGTGCTTCGGCTATCTGCTCGTAGGACTGCATGTTCTGCATCGCGTTCATTGTCGGGTACTGCTGAGCGCGCTGCATGAAAGCCTGATCCATATCGCGCGCGTTTTCGCGCATGACCTGGGCGAACTGATCCCACTGCGGCTGCTCGGCAGGGGTGATGTGCAATTGCGCGTGCAGTTGTTTGATATGGTTCTCGACCCGTTCCTCCATGGTCTTGCCCGGAACGGGCTGCGATGTCATCGGAGAGGATGCGGCTGCCGGCGGGGCGGCCGGCGCCGGATACTGCGTGGGTTGCCCCAGCGCCGCGGCGGGCAGCGCCAACAGCGCGATGATGGCCGCAGAAGCGAAATGGCTCGACCGGATTGTCTTCATCGAATCGTTCCTCGGTTTGACGTTGTCTGCGATTTGGAAGGGCGTTGTCGAGGCACGCGCCGGGAGGCTGGCCCCGGTGGGCAAGCCGCTCAGTAGCCGTAATAAACGGGCGGTGGCGGGGCGTAGTAATAGGCCGGCGGCGAGCCATAATAGACGGGCGGCGGCGGCGCGTAATACCCATGCGAGGCGATCGCGGCACCGACGCCCAGACCGATGATCCCGCCTATGATCGCCGCGCCAGCGGCGTTGCCACCACCACCATGATGATAATTCCCGCCACCATGGTGATAGTTATTCCCGCCACCATGCCAGTGCTGGGCATGCGCGGCGGGAGCTATCCCCAAGCCCGCAACGAGCACCGCCGTGATCAGGAAACGTATGCATAAAGCCATGATCGGCTCCCTAGTGGGTCGGACGTTTAGGCATGTAGTTACGGGGAAACATTTATTCAATTTTAGAATAGGCACATTGATCCAAATCAATCGCGCTTCTCTTGGGTCTCTGCCCTACATCGGGGGTCATCGAGCACCGACGGCGGTCTGCAACGAAGCTACTTGCCCGCACCCAGACATGAGATAGACGCCGGTGTCCCAGTGTTGTTACTGTCGCCCCAATGCACGGAACCTATGTCCACAGTAGGAGCATGTAGCGCCGAGGAACTGATATTGCGTATCGACACCGACATCCCGATGGATGTGGATGCGTCCGATCTTCAAGTCGATCTGATCCCAGCGCAGCGTGCCGGACAGCTTCATTACGCCTTTCTCCGAGTTGCGAGGGACACGCAAGCCGTGCCGGTAGGCCAAGAGGCGTTGATATTAAAATAGCCCGCTGTGAAACCAAGCGTTTGATTGTAGTAATAGGTGCCCTTGGCACGCCAGGTTCGCAGATTGTTGTGCGAGTTGCTGGAAAGACCGAGCGCGCCAAGCTGGAGGCTGAGGGCAAGGCCGACAAGGTCGAGGGCAAGGTCCAGAACCCGCAAATGGCCGCAGGTCGACATGCCGGGGTTCGATCTGGCCGTCGACCAGGGTCGGCGCCTGCTACAGAGCCAAGCAGGCAGCCAGCAGACCAGCACTCACGGGGGTCAATTTTGGACGCCGATCCCCCAGCTCAGGGGGTCAAAATTGCACGCCGAAACACACATGATCGACGAAGGTCTGGTAGAGGGTCATGCGCGAAGCGGCGTCCGGGCGACCGGCAATGTGCTCGGCGTCGGGCACGACGTTCGAGTGCAGGAAGAATAGATCGAGGCGGGGCACCCGCAGCCGCTTTAGGCTTCCCTCGATTGATCGGCGCAGAATGCCCTCGATCTCAGCGGGCGGCTGTTCGCCGAGACCGCATTTGCTGGTGACGCGCACGCCATCGGGAAGGCGTCCGGCAAAGGCTTCGCCGACCAACTCCTCGGCCTTACCGTCGCCGTAGCGCGGCGCGAGGTCAAAGAGGTTGAGTCAAGGAGTTGTGGTCGATGGCTAATTCCTTCGCTGTGCAGCTCGCCGATGCGTTGAGAAACTCCTGGGCGGCGGTCGCACGGCCGAACCAGCTCCCACCACCGGGCGATTGGTGGCAAATCTGGTTGTTGCTGGCTGGCCGAGGCTTCGGGAAAACCCGAACCTTGGCAGAGTGGGTGTGCGAGCAGGTGGCATCAGGGCAAGCCAGCAGGATTGCGCTTGTCGCCGCAACGGCCGCCGATGCACGCGACGTCCTGGTTGAAGGAGAAAGCGGCATTCTTGCGTCGCGCCACCATGGTTCCGACCGATCTACGAGCCCTCAAAAAGAAAGCTGACGTGGCCCAACGGAGCAATCGCTAGGACCTACAGCGCCGAGGAGCCCGACCGCTTACGCGGTCCCCAACATGATGCGGCGGTTTGCGATGAACTGGCTTCCTGGTCACGCCCCGAGACCTGGGACATGCTGCAATTGGGGTTGAGACTGGGGCGCAACCCGCGCTGTCTCGTTGCGACGACACCTCGGCCGATAAAGCTCATCCGCGAATTGTTGGCCAGGGAAGGCCGTGACGTTGTCGTGACGCGCGGTTCGACCTACGAAAATCGTGCGAACCTGGCACCAGGGTTTTTCGACCAGGTCATCCGCAAATACGAGGCACCCGCCTCGGCCGGCAAGAATTGAACGCTGAACTGCTCGATGACACGCCAGGAGCGTTATGGAGCCACAGCATTATCGATGCGGCGCGACAAGCTGCAGCTCCGAACCTGACGAGAATTGTTGTGGCGATTGACCCTGCGGCGACGTCGGGTGAGGACGCGGATGAGACCGGTATCGTCGTCGTTGGGAGAGACGATCAGGGTCACGGCTATGTGCTGGCCGATGCCTCGGGAAAATATCAACCCATCGAATGGGCTAAAATCGCTATCGCCGCTTATCGGGCAAATCATGCCGACCGGATCGTGGCTGAGCGGAATAATGGCGGCGATATGGTCGAGGCCACGATCCGCATGGTCGATCAAAACGTGCCGGTCACCACGGTTTGGGCGAGCCGCGGGAAGGTGACGAGGGCCGAGCCGGTTTCGGCGCTCTACGAGCAGGGCCGAATGCACCATGTCGGCACGTTCCCGCAGCTCGAGGATCAAATGACGAATTTTACCTCGGATTTTGACCGTCAAGCGGCTGGATATTCACCTGACCGGCTAGACGCCTTGGTGTGGGCCGCGACCGAACTGCTGGTCGAGCCGATGAAGGGTTGGGGCTTCTTTGAGGTCATGCGGCGGCGCGCCGCCGGCGAAACTCTCGAGCAGATCGCCGGCATCGCCGAGACCACTCCCGAGAAGGAGAAAAAACCGAGCCTGCTCGAGGTCTATAAACAGGCGCTCGCGGCGCATCAAAAATCCTCTGGACCAATGCCAGGCTGATCCCGCGATTTGTCTCTTGTGGGGACGTCGAATTATCTTTCCTTGCGCGTCGCGTTATTGCCTCGGGCCATCTCGGCTTTGATCCGCTGCACCACGCTGGTGCCGGTGCTGCACTCGCGCGCGGTCTTGAGAATGCCTTTGCCGCTCGCCAGCGCTGTGCGGATTGCCGCCTCTTTTGCTGCGCCGATCCTCGCCCGACCGATCGGCTTGCCGCTCTTGGTGCCCTTGTCTCGAGCCCTGGCAAGCCCGGCATGTATCCGTTCCTGAATGATCGCGCGCTCGAACTCTGCAAATACGCCGAGCATCTGAAAGAGCGCCCGCCCCGCTGGGGTGGTTGTGTCAACCGCCTGCTTTTCGAGATAGAGGTCGCACCCAACGGCATTGAGCTCGCCAAGAAAGATGACGAGATCCTGCAAAGATCGGCCAAGACGATCTACCGACCACGCGGCAACGACATCGATCTTGCGACGCACGACCTCTCTCAGAAGCCGATCGAACTCCGGCCGTTTGTCGCGGCCTTTGGCGCCGCTGATGCCTTCATCGGAAAATTCATCGGCGATGATCCATCCCTGTCGACGACCAATTGCCTCGGTGAGACACTGGCGCTGGTTTTCGACGGTTTGTCCATTTTTCGTTGAAACCCGAAGGTAGAGGCCAACACGCTTGGTCACCAGACCCCTTTTAAACATAGATTGTCCCGATATTAAAATCCACGTCGAGCCGCAATTTTATGGCGCGAAATTGCGATGCGATTATAGAGGTTGCAAACCTGACATCACATGTTCTCGAATTCCTTGAAAGACCGAGATTTTTCAAAGGTGGCGCTGATCATTGCACCGTTTTGAGCGCAACAGAGGCAGCTGATAGGTGCGGTAGGACGAGGCTCTCCCTTTCGCTAACGGCAACCCAGCGCCGCTTTAGCGCGAGGAACTGAACGTCTGCGAATAACGCCCGACCAGCGCGCTGATAATTGCGAACCGATTATCCCGTAGAGGACGCGTTTCTCGCTCCGCGGTCCCTTGGGCATCAGGCAAGATCCCCTTTTGTGGCCTCATAGAGCGCGGCTGCGGCTATTCCGAAAGCTCGGCACGAAAGCCGCTCGGTGTCACCTCAAAGGCAAAGTGGAAGGCGGGCAGATCCTCGCCTGGATGGTCCTGCGCATAGGTTAGCTGCGGAATACGAAAGTTGTTCGGTCGTGTCTCGACACCCTTGTAAATGCCGGGATAGAGATCGATGAAATGCCAGCCAGGCGCGCCGGTCGCTTTGATGAAAATCTTGACATCACCCTGGCTGTTGAAGGCGCAGGCATAGCCGATATAGCTGTTGTCGTAGACCAGATGGTAGATGTTTGAGGTCTCCGTCCAGCCGACGCCGTTGAGATGGACCGTGAAGGTAGTGCCCACCGGTCCGCGGCTGATATCGAGCGGAAATGCAGTCGGCTTGATCCAGTACGACCCGGTTTTTTTCGCCGACCCGGCTTCGATCCACATGCCGTGCGCGCCGCCAAGATCGTCCGGCACGGTGAAGCGGAATTCGGCCCGTCCCGAGCCGTCCGCCTTGCTCTCGGCGACGGAAGTGGACGATTGTTCCCAACCTGCCCCGGTCATCCGGTTGCCGATGACGCCGGTCCAGTGCAGCCGATAGCTCTTACCCGGCTCCAATCCTTCGCCGCGCACCAGGGCCGGCTCTCCGACGCCGGAGAATTGCGGCATGGCCACGAGGTCAATTTGCGGCGGTAGCACCCGCACATTTTTCTGCGCCTGCTGTTCCGGCGATGGCGGAAGCACCGGCGCGCCCGCCGTGACGGTGAACGGGATCGCCCAGCGCGGCCGGTCCGGCTCGGGACTCTGTTGCATGTTGCGGTAGGGGAAAGTCAGCTCCCCGTGCAGCACTTCGAGGATGTGCACGCCGGGCTCGCCGGTCGCGGGAATCGAGAAGCTCGCGGAGCCGTGAGTCGTCACCGACGACATCCAGCCAGTGAAATTGTTGTCGTAGAGCAGATCCCACGAATTGAAGAGCGGTCGCCAACCGATGCCCTTGACCTCTACCGAGATCGGCGTGCCCACCGGGCCGCTCTTCGGTGAAATCTCCACCGTCATGTCGATGACGAAGCCCACCTGCGTGAACAACCGACCGCCCTGCTGCAACATGATGTCGTGCATGAAGCCGAAATCTTCCGGCGTGATGAATGTCGCGCTCAGGCGGCCCGCCCGATCGGTTTTCACCTTTGCGATCTCGTACGCCACCGGCTTGTAGTCGCGGCCGTGATACTCGGCGTCCGTGACCTTCCACGCCCCATTGACCGTGCGCCAGACGAGCTGGAATTCCTGTTCCGCGGGCAACCCCTCCGCGATCACCGCCAGCGGCGTGCCCGGCGGACCATGTTCCGGCGAGACGCTGAGGCGACCGACATAGCCACCCGATGGTTCACCCGCCTCGGCTTCCGGGCCGAGCGCGGCTGCCGGGGACGCCGCGACCGCCCGCGGCTGGGAGACCAGCGACAGCGCCAACAGCACACACGCCAGGCCCGCCAGCCGGCGGCCGCAAATCCTCATGAACCGCCCTTCGAAGCTATTTTTTGATTTCCGGTTCGCCCGCGATCACCGCGAGCCGCGACGGCGCCCGCTTGAACGGCTCCCAAGTCTGAGTGGTGTCGTCCATCATCGTCGCGATGACCTTGTAACCCAACGACCCGGTCGGGAAGTCGGCCGGGATGATCCAGTGCAGCGACCAGAATTCGTCGGTCGGGGGGGCATCTTTGGGAGGATGGGGACCGTAATGCGCAGGGATTTTCTGGCCGTCGCCCAATTCCACGACCACGCTCTTGAGCACCTTGTCATCGGCCACGGCCCCGGACGATTCGAGCACACGAATCCGCCAAGCGACCGCTTCCTTGCGCTTGAACTGGCTCGTCAGCACGCAGAACGGTCCGGCTTGATCTGCGACGGGGTGACGGACAATGTCGCCTTCGAAGAACAGCTTCTTGGCCTGTTGGGCCTGCGCGCAATCGCCGAAGCCGAGCACCGCCATGAACAAAACGATTGCCGAGAATGTCAGAGTTTTCATCAGGGCTCCCTTCCCCGATCGAGGGTGCATCTGCACATTGATATCTCGACTGACGCGGTCTTGAAAGGACCTGGTTCGGAGCGACGAGAGGCAAGCTTTAGAACCTCAGGTCGAAAGGAGCTGCCGGCGGTCCGCGCTTTAGGTGATCAGGCCGGAAGGTCCGTTCCTGTGCAGGTTTTCGGACGCCGGCAGTGACGAGCCCTCGACGCGCTGGGCGGCCGGCGTCTGAAAAGCGCCAAGGCACGAAATCGCGGGAGGTGGGGCACCGTCGGTGCCGCGGGCTCTATGGGGATTTAGCCGCGGTGTCAGGTTGGGCTAGGTTGGATCAAAGCGCCCGCTTCAATCGCTTTGCCTCGCAGGGTGGGCATGGACTCTTAACATCCTATGTCGCGTTATCGGGCGATCATAGGAACTCGCGACGAGACCCATCCGCCGCGTGCCGACGGCACGGTGAGAGATGTTCAGTCACCCCGACCACGACGGCCATGAGGCGATGCTGTTCGCGCAAGATACGGCCAGCGGCCTGCGGGCGCTGATCGCGATCCACGATACCACGCTCGGCCCGGCCTTTGGTGGCTGCCGCATGTATCCGTATGCCAGCGAACAGCACGCGATGACCGACGTGCTGCGCCTCT
>DATEQL010000249.1:0-6636 GCA_035272665.1 Allostellaceae bacterium | reverse complement strand
CAGCACTGCCGGTCGCCGGTCTGACCGCACTGCGCGCTCTGCGTCACGGCGCGCCGCTCCTCGGCAAGCGGGTACTAATCACCGGCGCCGCGGGCGGCGTCGGGCATCTGGCGGTCCAGATTGCGGCGCGATCGGGGGCTCACGTCACCGCCGTTGTCGGCAGCCCCGAGCGGGGTCGCCATTTGCGCGGCGCCGAGGAAATCGTTGAAGGCGTCGACAAGGCGCCAGGTCGCTTCGCGCTGATCCTCGAATCCGCCGGCGGCGCTTCGCTCGCCGCCGCCATCTCGCGCATCGATGCAAAGGGGACGATCGTCATCTTCGGCAATTCGTCGGGAGAGCCGACATCGATCAGCTTCCGCGACTTCGCCGAGCATCCGAACGCCCGCATCCAGAGCTTTTCCTATTTCACGTCCGAGGCCGAGGAACGCTTCGCGCCCGATCTGGCGCTCTTGGCCTCGCTGGTCGGCGACGGTTCGCTCAAACCCGTCCTCGCCGAACGCAGCTGGCGCGATGTGGCCGAGGTCGGACCAGAACTGCGTGACCGCCGCATCGCCGGCAAGGCCGTATTCCGCATCGACTGAGCCTGAAGGAGCAAGATCCATGACGATCAAGGTAGGCGATAGAGTACCCTCGGTGACCCTGCGCTATGTTACGCCGGACGGGGTCAAAGCGGTCACCATCGAAGAGTTCTTCGGCGGCAAAAAGGTGGTCCTGTTCGGGCTTCCAGGCGCCTACACGCGTACTTGCTCGGAACGCCATCTTCCGGGCTACGTCACCCACGCGGCCGAGCTCAAGGCCAAAGGCGTCGACACGATCGCCTGCCTCGCGGCCAACGATCACTTTGTGATGAGCGCCTGGGGCAAGGAGCGCGGGGCCGACGACAAGGTCGTCATGCTGGGCGACGGCAGCAGCGATTTCACCCGTGCCATCGGGCTCGAGCTCGACCGCACCAAGGAAGGCATGGGCATGCGCTCGCAGCGTTACTCGATGCTGGTCGAAGACGGCGTCGTCAAGGCGCTGCACGTCGAACAGCCGGGCCAGTTCGACGTCTCTAGCGCCGAGGCAATGCTGAAGGCGCTCTGAGGCCGCTCGTGGTGCGGCGCTGGCCCCGGGTCGTCGGGCTTTTGGCCGTCGGGCTGTTCGCAGGCGCCGCCTGCGCACCGCCGGCAGCCGCACAGCAGGCGGTGTCGCCCGCCGAGTTTCTCGCTGGCCTACCGGCACCGCTCGCCCCGCCGCCGCATCCGACGGACACCGGCAAGCTTGTCATCTACGATCCGCTATTCGTCGCAAAGTCCGACAACGACAGGGGCTGCAGCCCCGGTTTCTCTTGCCGGCTTCAGTTGCTGGGCGTCATTCAAAACAACGGTGCGGTCGAGCTTAGGGCTACCGCCTTCACCTGGTGAGCTTTGCCGCGGCGACGAATTCGCGGACTTTTTCGAGGTCCTTGCCCGTCCCGTCCGCCCGATCGGTCCGGGTTTTCGAATCGACACCCGCCGGCCGCACCGCCACGATCGCCTGGTTGACGTTATCGGGACCGAGACCGCCGGCAAGAATGACTGGCAGGCTGACCTCGTCGACGATCCGTCGGCTGAGGGCCCAATCGTGGGTGCGCCCGAGCGCCCCGAACTGCCCGGTGTCGGGGTCCCAGCTGTCGAGCAGCAGCAAGTCGGCCACACCCTGTTACGATGCCGCGATTTCGACGCTCGTCTCGTCGATGACCGGAATCGCCCTGATGATCGGGACTTGCGGAAAGCGCCTCTTGAGCGCCCACGTCGTGGCGACCGGGAAGTCTTCGATTGCCGCCTGGACCTGAATGATGTCGGGCTGCGTTTCGATAACGACCCGCGCGACCTCGTCGAGGTCCGCCGATAGCGACAACGCGATACGCTTTGTGCGGGGAGGCAGGGCTGCAAATATCGCCGTGGTTCGAGCCGACGAAAGCTCGCGTGGGAAAGCGCCATCGCCGACGAGAACACCAATATGGTGGACCCCGAGCTTGGCCAGTGCCAGAGCCTCCTGCGGAGTCTGAATCTCGAAGATTTGCACCAGCATCCCGCCGAGCCTAACAAATGGCGACGCAACCGACCACCACGACCTGGCCCTCGTCGCGCAGATTGGCGAATGTCGCAGCCAGTTCACACTACGGTATCGTCACCCCCGCGAACCGAGCCCGTGAATAAATCGCGCATTGGCTGGATCGGAGCCGCAGAGTTCACCCTCGCCCGGCTTGCGGGGAGAGGGTCGGGTGAGGGGCCTTTTGCAGGGTGCACAAGGTCCCCATTGGGGACGCACCGTTGCCCCCCACGCGGAATCGGCGCAGACGCGCAGATTCCGACCTCTCCCCGCAAGCGGGGCGAGGTGGCTGGCGCGCGGCCAGTTCTTTCACACGCTCGAAAAGCGGGCTCCGGGGGCAGCGCTTCGACCGACCGTCGAGGCTCCCTTAGTCGCTCGTTGGCAGTTCCGTCAGGTTAGGCCCGGAATCGACTCGCCGCTCGGCGCTGTTCGGCGTTGCGCTTGCGCGTCGCGGCCGCAGCAGAACGCGCGGCGGCGGAACGCGAAGCCGATGCCCTCCCTCCGAGCCTTCCGCCCTTTCGCGAGGAGGCGTGGCTTTCGGGAGTGCTTCGTCCCGACCCGCTCTTCTTGCCGCCGCCGCTCCTTTGTTGACGGTCGCCCAGGCCCGCCTTCCTGCTTCTTTCTCGGTAACGCCCCGCGATTCGGAGCTCGCGGCAACATGATCGGCCTTGCGCTCCTGCTTTTCGGTGTATTTGGATTTATCTCCACGCGGCATAACGACCCTCCATTGCATTATGAACGCTAAACCGAGGACGTGCCGCGCCGGTTCCACACAACCTCGCGCCGTGACCCGACGGCGCGACCAGCTGATCCCGAGGTCTCGATGCCAGACGATATCAACGCCTTTGTCCCGGGTCCGCGGGTGCGTATCGAAGGGCGGCAGGGCGGATCGCTTTCCGGTCTGACCTTTGCCGCCAAGGACTTGTTCGACGTCGCGGGCCATCCGACCGGGGGCGGCAATCCCGATTGGGCGCGATCGAACCCGATCCCGACGCGTCATGCCTGGGCGGTGCAGCGGCTGCTCGATGCCGGGGCGACATTGATCGGCAAGACAATCACCGACGAGGTCTCGCTCGGCATCGTCGGGGAAAACGCGTTCTACGGCACGCCAATCAACAGCCGGGCGCCGGACCGGGTGCCGGGCGGCTCCTCCTCGGGCTCGGCCGCCGCCGTTGCCGCCGGGCTCTGCGACACCGCCCTCGGCACCGACACCGGCGGCTCGGTGCGGGTGCCGGCGAGCTTCTGCGGCCTTTATGGGATACGGCCGACGCATGGACGGCTCGACGTCTCGGGCATGATGCCGCAGGCGCCGAGCTCTGACACCACCGGTTGGTTTGCCCGCGACGTCGCCACCTTCGCGAGGGTGTCGAGCGCGATGCTCGACGAGGCGATCCCGACCGGGCTGCCGCGCCGGCTGATCATCGCCGTCGACGCTTTCGCCTTTGCCGATCCCGAAGTCGGCGCCGCGTTGCGGCCGATGGTAGAGCGGCTGCGTGCGCTGATCGGCGAGGTACGGGAGGAGGTAATGGCGCCGGCGGGGATCACCCAATGGGCGCGAGCGCAGCGCACTTTGCAGCCCTCCGAGGCGTGGCTGACCTTCAAGGACTGGATCGACCGCGACAACCCCCGCTTTGCCTTTAGCGTCGCGCGGAACATCATTTTTGGATCGATGATCCCCGAGAGCGAGCGCGACTGGGCCCGACTGCTCCGGCATGAGGTGCGCGGCCGTATGCGCTATCTGCTGCCGGAGGGGACGATCCTTTGCCTGCCGACCACGCCGTTCCCGGCCCCCAAGCGGGGCGAGCCGCTCTCGGTGGCGGGCCCGCAACGGGACCGCCTGTTGTGCCTCTGCTGCCACGGCGGGCTGACCGGCGTGCCGCAAATCAGCATCCCGGGCGCCACGGTCGACGGTTTGCCGGTCGGCTTATCGATCGTCGGAGGCCACGGCAGCGACGCGACGCTCGTCGCGGTGGCGGCCGCCCTCGCGAGCGCGTGATGATCGCCTGTTAACCTTCGAATTCAGTTGCACCATCGCACAAAACCGCGGCCCACCTTGCGGGGCGAAGTGTGTCGGATGGCCTTCGACAGGAGGCCCTGGCATGGATCGTTTGCCCGTCGCGGGTGCAGCCGAGGCCAGTGATTGCGCCATTATTGGCGGGCTGATCGGGCGCTCTGTCGCGTGTGGCGGCCGCCGATAGAATTACCACATGTTGCCCGCAACTGCTGCACAAACGCAAGATCCGGCCCAGCCGCAGGCCCGACCGGCGGCGGTGATGGTGCTGCTGAAAGACCAGACCAGCGCCGTCGAGCGGCTGCGCGCCGAGCGCAATACGGCCGCTGCCGAGATCGACAACCTGCGGCTGACGATCCGCCGGTTATTGCGGGCGCGGGCGGAGAAGCTCGACCCCGACCAGCTGCGCGGACCATCCGTCGCACGGCCCGCAAGCGGGCGCCCAAGCAGCGGCCTCAGGGGTAGCTGAAGGTCGCCGCGATGGGCAGCGAGTTGTTGAACGTTTGGAAGATGTGGGATTGGGTTGCGCTCTGCGGTCCAGCGGTGAGACCGGAAGTGGTCTCAACCAACGCGAGCAAGGAGACGTCAAATCGATGCTGTAGGTTAGGGAATCTTGCTCGAAACGCCTGCCCGGAAGTAACGACCCCCGTGTTTGAGGTGCCACCAGCTGACGCAGCGCCTGCCGCTGTCAGGCTGTTGGACAACCACGCGTTGCTTGGGGAGGCGAAGTTGGAGGAAAGCTTCACCTCCTCCCAACAGATAAAGCTGGTGTTGACTGACGCGATTTCGTCCTGGTTGTCAGCGTAGAAATTCAGGTTGACCGTCGTCGATGGGTTGAATCCGTCACGCACCACATCCAGGGTCAGCAGGATCAGTTGGGTGTCGGTGAACGGAGCCTTTACGTCCGAATCGTAGGCGACCTCACCGCTGAACTGTCCAGGAGGCTGCAGATAATGCCCCGGGCCACCATCGAACACAATCTGAGCCTTGACGTCGGTCACAGAAAAAGGGGCGCCTGGATAGCTCAATATGTTCCCCTCGGGCGTGTTGGGATCGGCCTGGATCGCCAGCGCGCTGTATGCCTCCTCGATGCCTTGGGCGTTGCGCAACACCGCGTTGCCGATCAGCCCGTCAAACCTTGCCAGTTGCTGTCGATTATTGATAACCACGCCGATCAGGTATCCCCTACTGCAAGAAGCGTATGGGACGACGGTCAATCCCGGCAAAGGGGTATAAGTACTAGTGCCCGTACCAGGGTAAAACACCGCCTCGCCGTTGACCGAGATGGTGACAATGAAATCGTTTGATTCGCAAACGTATCCGCCGGTGGTCTGGTAACCGGGACAAACCCAATTGAAAAGGATCGTTACCTTTTCGTTGGCGCAGGCGCTGGGGGTTTCATCGCTCGGACACACCGCGCCGACGTGGATCTCGGTGCTGGGAAGCGTTACGTCATTTACCACCACCGTTCCTTGCTGGAATTTGGGGAACACAATCACGCTCCCCGGCACGGCGAAGTTGGCCAAAGCCGCTTGGGAGACGTTCGTCAAGAGCATTGTTAGGGCGATGGCCGGTATCAGCGGCAGCAGGAGACGTGCGTTAGCTCGGAACCATAGGTTGAGTAATTGCTTCATGGTCAATTTTCCTCTCTCAAAGGCCAGAGATCCCGATGCCGTTTCGAGCGTGGTGCCGACCTGTCCGTCGTTCCAAGAAATGGACGGCTCATCCGCCCACGGTCGGTAGAATAGTGCGGGGATCCGGTCGAGAGATGTGACGTGGTTCACACTTGGAAAAAAGTTCGTCTTGGGGGTCAGGGCACGCGTAATGTCGTGAACCAGATCTCGTTCAAGCCGCCAACGCTGACCTTCAACGAGTAATCGGGCAGCTCCCGGGGGTCGGGCAGCGCGGCGGCGCGGGCAATGTCTTGGTGGTGACGGCCGGTGAGGCAGATCCTTCGCCGCCGCCGTTGCCGGCCGCTATCTTGTACGCATAGGTTGTGGCCGGGCTCAACCCCATGTCGCCGAAACTCGGTCCCGACACCGTGCCGACAGCAGTGAAATTCTGATCGGCACCGCTGGCGCGATAGAGGGTGTAAGTCTGCGTCCCCGCCAGCTGAGCCCAGGCGAGTGACACACCGGTGTCCGAGACATCGTTGACCACGAGCCCTCCGGGAGCGGTGGTCTCAGCGGCTTGCGTGGGCTTGACCGAGACATGACTGCTCGTCAGTTGGTCGAGCATCGATTTGATTGTGGCGATCTGCCGTCCGGCCTTCACCGCATAGTTGAAGTCGGTATAGCCCCACCAGTCCCAGCAGCCGTAAGGGTTGAGCGGCGTGCCGAAATTAGTCGCGGGATCACCAATAATGGTCTGCGGATAGAGGATGATCAGGTGGTTGGTGTCGGCCCATTCGTTATACCCGGCATGGCGGGTATAGCGGTCTCCGATCGCATCGTGATTCTGCTTGCAGCCATGCAGCGCAATGTGGACGCGACAGGGCTCCAGTGCTGCGCAGGATTCCGGAACATAGACGTAGCCGGTTTCGGCCAGACTGT
>DATEQL010000248.1:0-3827 GCA_035272665.1 Allostellaceae bacterium | reverse complement strand
TCGGCGCGCGGGACGAGGCGCCCGACCAGCGCATTGGCTGTCGGCAGGATGCCGCCAATGAATAGCCCGACGGCGAAGCGCTGGGCGGTGAAGGTCCAGTAGTTGTCAGCGAAGGCCTGGGGCAGGGTCGTTACGGTCGCCCCCAACAGGCAGATCAGCAATACCCGGCGATAACCGATCACGTCGCTGCGATTGCCGAGAAACGGTGCGGCGATGACATTGCCGAGCCCGGTAATCGAGAAGGCGATGCCGCTCAGAGTGGCGAGATCGGGCCGCGCGCCGACCAGCTCCTGCACGAACAACGTTACGACCGGTTGTACGGTCCGCACACCGAACTGCGCCATCAGCAGCACAAAGAACAAGGCCAGAAGGCCCGGCGAGCGCGCCACGGCGATCAAGCCGCCGAGGATCGAGCGTCCGCCTCGGGTCTGCGGCGGTGCCGTGAACCGCTCGCGCACGCTGATCCAGACGAGGCCGGTCGACATCAGAATCGTCGCCGAGGTGCAGTAGAACGGGATCCGGTAGCTGCCGGTCAGATCCGAGAGCGCCCCGCCAATCAGCGGACCCACCAGCGAGCCGACGAGCTGGCCGGTGCTGAGCCAACCGAGGGCGAAGCCGAGCCGCCCCTCGGGCGCCTGGCTCGCCACCAACGCGATTGCCGCGCTGGAGAAACCGGCGAACGCCCCCATCAGCGCGCGAAACGCGAAGAACTGCCAAACGTTCATCGCGATACCCATCAGCGCCGTGAACGCGCCGATCGCGAGGGTCGAACGCATCAGCATCAATTTGCGGCCGCGGCGGTCGGCGACGCGTCCCCATAGAGGCGAGGCGAAGGCCGCGACAAAGGAGGTGACGCCGTTGAGGATGCCGGACCACAGGGCAACCGCGCTTGGCGCTTCTACACCCAGCACCGGCAGGAACAGCGGCATGATCGGGCTCAGCACCGAAAACGCCATCGTGTTGATGAACTGAATCCCGACCATCGCCCAGAGCGTGCGCTGCCAGTGCGCTGCAGCCGCTGTCGCCTGATCTTGCTCCTCGATCGCGCCGCTGCGCTCTTCGGCCATGTCGCGTGCTGCTCCGGTTAGCCCGGCCGAGGGGTCCGACCGGGTCACAGCCTTGTAAAGCAAGCACCGATCATCGGCATCCGTCGCGACCGACTCGGTCGGCGTCGAGGCGCGACAAAGGTTAAGAAAACTCAAGACATTCGCGCATCGCTGCCATACACTCTCTGCAAGGCTCCAATATGGGAGCCGAATCAAACGGGGAGGGAGCCATGGCGGCGGTCGAGATCATCAAGCCCATCCCATGGTGGAGGGAGCCGACCAAGGACCAATGGCTGGCCTGGGTCGCCGCTTGGCTCGGTTGGACGTTGGACGCCTTCGATTTCACAATTTTCCTGCTGATCATGTTGCCGATCTCGCAGGAGTTCAACGTCCCGCTGACGGCCGTCACCGCGGTTTTCACCCTCACCCTGTGGATGCGCCTGGTAGGCGCCACCGGCGCCGGCTGGCTTGCCGACCGGATCGGGCGCAAGACGCCGCTGATGATCTCGATCGCGTGGTATTCAGCGTGCAACTTCATCGCCGCGTTTTCACCGACTTTCTGGTTCCTGTTTCTGTTCCGGGCGTTGCTCGGCATCGGCATGGGGGCGGAATGGCCCTGCGGAGCCGCATTGGCGATGGAAAGCTGGCCGATCCGCTCGCGCGGTTTTATGGGCGGCGTCCTGCAATCCTCGTGGGGCCTCGGCGCCCTGCTGTCCAGCGCCGCTTACGGCCTGCTTTATACTTCGATCGGCTGGCGCGGCCTGCTGATGATCGGCGTCCTGCCGGCGTTGTGGATCGTCTATGTCCGCCGCTATGTCAAAGAGCCGCCGGTCTGGGTCGAAAACCGCCGGTTGCAGCGCCTACAGCAGCGCGAGGTCAAGGTGCCGCTACTCAAGATCTTCAAGCGGGCTGCTCGCCAACACGTTGACCGCGTGCTGGTGGATGGCGAGCGCCTTTGTCGTCGGCTACTCGATCGGCGGGTTGTTCCCGACATTTCTCCAAAAAGATTTGCAGCTCAGCCCGGGGCTTGTCGCGTTGCCGGTGATGCTGCAAGGTATAGTGTTTTTCGTGTCCGGTTCAGCCTATGGCTGGCTGGCGGACCGCTTCGGCCGCCGCTGGGCAATCATCATCCCGGCTCTGCTGACGATCCCGGTCGCGCCGCTTTATCTGCTGACACACGATTACGCGTTGATCGTCGTATTTTTCACATTGCAGGGCGCCTTCGGCGGCGGCGGCATGCACACGCTGTACCCGGCCTATCTCGCCGAGAGATTCCCAACCGAGGTACGCGCCACGGCGGCAGGCTTCGTCTACCATCAGGGCGCGATCTTCGGCGGCTTGACGTTGCCGATCATCACCTATTTTGCCATCAACTGGCATACGGGGTTCGCGATCCCGATGCTGGTCGGAACCGTTGTCAGCGCCGTCAGCGTCGCCGCCGCAGTACTGTGCGGGCCGGAGACCAGGGGCAAGGTTTTGACGGCCGAACTATCGGTCGCCTAACTAGGGGTTGACGGCGGCGACCTGCGGTTCGGTGAACGGCTCGGTGCGGTGCACGACCCCGTCGGCGTATAATTTGTCTATCGCCCCCTCGGAGAGGCCCAGCATTCGCGCCAGAATGTCGGTCGTATCATCGCCGATCGACGGCGCGCCGCGCCAGATCCGCCCCGGGGTCAACGACATTTTCGGCACGACGCCGTAGACGCGGATCGGCACACCCGACTGACGGTCCAGCACCGGCACCGTCATCTCGCGCGCCGCGTAATGGGCGTCCTCATATTGGTCGCGCGTGTTGAACACCCGCGCGCAGCCGATCTTCGCCGCATTCACCTCGGTTTCGACCTCGAGCGCCGTGCGCCTCGCGCAATACTCGCGCAGCCGTCGGTCGAGCTCGCGGCCCTTCTCGGAATTCACCGCCGCCGCATCCTTCGAGCAGGCGTCATAGTTGTATTCGACCGGGTCGAGTCCAAGAAAACTAGGCACCCGGTCATAAATCGGCCCGCCAAGCGCGCCGATGTAAACCCACCCGTCGCTACATTTGAACGTGTCGTAGGGCTGGAATCCCGGCGGACGGTTCCCCGTATGACCGTAGATCGCACCTTCGCCGGTGTAGAGCGGCAGGGTATTGCCATTGGTCTGCGCCACCGCTTCGTATTGCGCGAGGTCGATCACCTGGCCGCGCCCGGTCTTCTTCACCTCCCACAGCGCCATCATCGTCGCCGCCCATCCGGTCAGCGCGGTGATATAATCGCCGGTGTAGGTCTTGGCCCGCTGCGGTGGCCCGGCCGGGTCGCCGGTCAGGTTCATCATGCCGCCATAGGCCTGCGCGATCGCGTCGTAGCCCGGACGGCCGAGATAGTCCTCCTTGCCGTATTGCCCGTAGGTGCTGACCCGCACGATGACGAGGCTCGGGTTGACCGCCAACGCCAGCTCGTTGGTGATCCCGTTGCGCTCGAGCGTCCCGGGCATCGAGGATTCCATCCACACGTCGGAGATTTTCCACAATGCCATCAGCAGGTCGATGCCGCGGGCGTGCTTGAGATCGAGGCCCATCGACAGCTTGTTCTTGGTAACCTCGGCCTCGTCGCAGCCGTGGGGCCGCGGACCGCGGGTCAATTGCGGCGCGGTAAAACGGAACACGTCGCCGCCGGGACGTTCTATATGGATGACCTCCGCGCCGAATTCAGCCAGCTTCGTGCCGATATAGGGCTGCGCGATCAGCTGGCCGGTGCCGACCACACGAAGCCCTTCGAGCGGCCCGAAGGCGGGGACGACGCACGG
>DATEQL010000247.1:0-6741 GCA_035272665.1 Allostellaceae bacterium | reverse complement strand
CATCTTGACCGCCCCTGCGCTGCCCGCGCTCCTGATCGCAGGTCGGCTCCGAGGAATGGTCTTTCTGTCTCACCAAGGAATGTCAGCAAAATCGGCGGCAACTCGCTTCACACCCACCGCGCTCCGCCGGCGGCCGCACACGTCAGACGATAGTCGCCAATACCCAACCCACTTGTTTTTCAAAAGAGGCTTCGAACAGTCCGATTACTAGTCTCGCTGCCATGAGGCCTCCTGATGCTTGATGCCAAAAAAGAACGAATGGTTTCTCGACTTTTGCAAGAAACCGGCCTTCAGCTACCGGCCAAGTGCTCGCACGACTCCTTAATCTCCAGCATGTCGTCGTCATACTGTCGAATACACTGATCGCGCCAATCAGAAGCCGCTTTCCGTAGCCGGTCAATGGGTGATCAGAACCGGCGACTCGAGAGCGCCAACGGTGAATCTCGGTTGATTTATTCATGTACTGCGTTAAATTCTGTTAACCTTTCGATTGGCCTTCTTGGCACGATCGAAAAAAACACCAGGAGAAGGGAACTCGACATGTGGGGAGGAATCGTCGGTCTGATCATCCAACTGGTCGCAGGTGGTGTGGGCGGCAACATCGCTGGCTCGGCGCTGAAGCAGTATGATTTAGGGACTATCGGCAACACGATCGCCGGCGTTGTCGGTGGCGGCGTGGGCGCGCAGATAATAGGTGCCCTCCTCGGCGGCGGCGCTGGAGCTGCCGTGGCCGGGGCGGGTGGCCTAGATATCGGCTCGATTATCGGTCAGATCGCTTCCGGTGGGGTCGGCGGGGGCATCCTGATGGTGATTGTGGGGCTGATCAAGCAGGCCATCGGCGGTCAGAAGGCCATTTGAGCTGTCCGGCGAGACCCCGTCCCTGGTGCTGTGCCGCCCACCGGAGTATCGGCGGGACTAATACAAAAGGGGAAATCACGATCGGACTAGGACGTTACCCCGCCGCAATGGCGCTAAGCGGGCCTGAACCGAATTGACCAGAAATCGACCGGGCTTTCGCCCCATTTTCCGCACATAGGACCGCAAGTCCTTGTCCGTACAGTCAGGTTGCGGCTCGCCAGGAATGGGTTCTCGGTCGGGCGGGATCGGTGGGAGACCCCGGCTTGAGGGGTTTGGTCTGGCTCTCTTGCCAGGCCGAACTTCGCTTGGTTGCGCCCGGTTGGGCCAGCATCGCCTCTCGGAGCACGTTGGGCACGACATGCCCTGTGCCAACCCGACCGACCATGCAGGCGCCGAACGCGCCTTCCGGGTCGGACAAGTCAGCACCTCCACCCTCGGTCAGGGCCACCGTTGCATTCCGGGCCAATGCTTTCACGCCACAGGCCGAGTGCAATGAGAGACGTGGTACGTCGCGCCATCAAAGAACACGCTGACTCCATTTTCGAGCGAGCTGCGTAGGATGGGTTGAGCAGGCGGCGAAACCCATCAGCTACAGCGGCCGGATCGCGGTGGGTTTCGGGGTTTGTTAGGCGCATGGCTTCTGATCGGGGAGTCCTAGCCTGACGAAACGGCAAGACCGACGGTGGGTGCGCCGCGAGTGCCGTTCACTAAGCTGCCGTTACCTGTTTCGGTTCTCCTAGCTTACGGCCGGCGTTTAGGCCGATTCCGAAGGAAATATCACCCTCGTAAGCCTTGATCGTTGCCCGGGGGAAGTCGTCCTTGCAGAAAGAGGCGAAAACTGTCGCGAACTTTGATTTGAGGCTCCGACAGGCCCAGAGGTAGATCTCTTCGATTTCCTGATTCAATTTCTCCCATTTGAGCACGTCGATAAGGGCGCCAGGAAGAAGTACGTAGCGGTAGGTGATCACGTCCGTTGAAGAACGGAATTTTCCTGAGTCATAATAGATACCACTGCTGCCGACCGCGTGCGCCAGTTCTTGATTGTGCGACGTCTGTCCGACCAGTTGGCTTTCATCCTTGTCACCGTGTCCGCAAACGTAAAGCCTGAGGTTGGACCCAAACTCGGCCAGGACACCGCCTGTCTCCGGATTGTGGGCGCGATTAAGGTAGGTCTTTGCCTTGCCGTCGGTGCGCTTGGCTTTCTGCTCGATGTAGGTCTTGAAATCCATGCAACCATTTATCGTCTCATCGCTTAGGAAATCTCTTGAATCGGCGAAAGGGTGGAAGAAGACGTAGTTCACAGGGCACCTCCGTACACGAGGGTGAACAATGCGCGGTAGTACTCTTCAACCATCGGTGTCGCACCGGTTGGGGTTGCCGCTCTGGAGGCAGGCAATCAAGCGGAACCTAAACCGTCTTCATCTGCGTCAGATCGTAGCCAACCGTATCCGGGGTCCCGCCGGTCCCCGGATCCGTACCGACGAAGGTCTCGGTGATCTTGGTAAAGTTCAGGGACAGCGATTCCGTCGGCATGTCGCCGCCGCTGCTCAGTGAATAGCCGCTAAGGCCGGTATTCTCGAGTTCATACGTAAGGAAGGTTTCCACCTTTCCCTTAGTGGTTGTAGTGAATTTGATCGTGACCTTGTTGTCGAGTTTGCCGGCGACCGCATCGAGGAAGAGCTTGGGTGTGGCGACGTCACTGAGTTTCGTTACCGTGACCTCGCTGAGACTGGGTTCGCTGTGCTCCCGCGAGGTCGCGCCGCGCGCCGCCGAACCGATCGACCGGCCGATCCCCCACTGGAAGGAATGCAGCTCGATCCAGTCCTTGAAGCCGTCGGTCGTGACGGCACCCTTGATGCTGCCGTACTTCATGTAGAGTGCCATGGATGCTCTCCTTTTTCCGCTCAGAGACTTGGTAGTTTACTATACTATACTATAACTGAAGGAACCCCTCGGGTCGATTCCGACCTGCACGCGGCTGATCGGCTGCCCTTCGGCGAGCCGGCCCAGCACCTCTGCCGAAAGCTCCGGCAACAGGGTGCGCGACAGGATTTTTTCGACATTGCGCGCGCCGGAGGAGGCCTCCGTGCAGCGCGCCGCAATCGTCTCGACCAGTGTCGGCTCGTATTCGAAGCCCGCGTGGTAGGTGTCGTACACTCGCCGACGGATGCGCCCGAGCTGCAGCTCGACGATCTGCCGGATCACCTGGTCGGACAACGGCAAATACGGCACCAGGGTCACGCGGCCGAGAAACGCCGGCTTGAAGTATTTCATCAGCTCGGGGACCAGCGCCTCGCCGAGTGCCGCCGCATCGGGTGCGGTCTCGGGGTCGGCGAACAGTTTGGCGATCAGTTCGTAACCGGCGTTCGAGGTCATGATGATGACGGTGTTCTTGAAGTCGATGTCGCGGCCTTCGCCGTCCCGCATCATTCCCTTGTCGAACACCTGGAAGAAGACGTCCTGCACGCCGGAATGCGCCTTCTCCATCTCGTCGAGCAGGATCACCGAATAGGGCCGCCGCCTGACCGCCTCGGTCAGGATACCGCCCTCGCCATAGCCGACATAGCCCGGCGGGCTGCCCATCAACAGGCTGACCTTGTGCTCCTCTTTGAACTCGCTCATGTTGATGACGGTCAGGTTCTGCTCGCCGCCATAGAGCAGATCGGCCAAGGTCAGCGCGGTCTCGGTCTTGCCGGTACCCGACATGCCGACCATCAGAAAGACACCGATCGGCTTGCGCGGATCGGTCAATCTGGCGCGCGAGGTATAGATCGCCTGGGCGACGGTTTCGAGCGCATGCGGCTGGCCGATAATCCGCTCTCCCATCGCCTCCTTCAGATGCAAGACCGTGCGAATTTCGTCGGACTGCATGCGCCCGGCCGGAATGCCGGTCCAGTTCTCGACGATTTCGGCGATGGCCTGCCCATCCACGACCGGGAAGATCAGCGGCTGCTCGCCCTGGATTGCGCGCAGCTCGGCGCTGGCGTCTGCCAATCTGCCGCGGGCGGCGTCCTTGTCCTCGCCGTTTTCGGGACCCTCGATGACGGTCCGCGCCGCGGCGATCTCGGCCGCCAAGCGTTTTTCTTCCTCCCAGCGCGCTTCGAGCTCCTCGAGTTCCGCGGCGGCCTTGGCGCACTCCTCGATCAGCTCCGCCTTGCGCCCGCCATGCTCAGCGCCGGTCGCGATTTCCCGATCGAGGATCGCCACTTCCGTGTCGATCATCGCGAGCTGCCGCTGCCGGTCCTCGATCGCAGCGGGGATCGCCGATTGGCTCATCGCCACCCGCGCACAAGCCGTGTCGATCAGCGAGACGGCCTTGTCCGGAAGCTGCCGGCCCGAAATGTAGCGCGCCGAAAGCCGTACCGCCTCGCTGACCGCCTCGTCGAGAATACGCACCTTGTGGTGCTTCTCGAGTGTGGCCACGAGGCCGCGGATCATCGCGATCGCAGACGCTTCGGCCGGCTCTTCGACCTTGACGACCTGGAAGCGACGGGTCAGCGCGGCATCCTTTTCGAAATATTTCTTGTATTCGGCCCAGGTCGTCGCTGCGATCGTGCGCAGCTCGCCGCGCGCCAGCGCCGGCTTCAACAAATTCGCGGCATCGCCTTGTCCGGGCGCGCTGCCGGCGCCCACCAGCGTATGCGCCTCGTCGATGAAGAGGATGACCGGGCGCGGGCTCGCTTTCACCTCCTCGATGACCGATTTGAGCCGGTTCTCGAACTCGCCCCTGACCCCGGCACCTGCTTGCAACAGGCCGAGATCAAGCGTCCGCACGATGACGTCGCGCAGCGAGGGAGGCACATCGCCCTGAACGATGCGGAGCGCGAACCCCTCGGCGACCGCGGTCTTCCCGACCCCCGCCTCGCCGGTCAAAATCGGGTTGTTCTGGCGCCGACGCGTCAAGATATCGATCATCTGCCGAATCTCGATGTCCCGGCCGAGGATCGGATCAACCCTCCCCGCGCGCGCCATCGCGGTGAGATCGATCGTGAACTGCCCGAGGGCGCCCGATCCGGCTGCGACGCCCGGGCCGTCCGCGGTCGCCGGGACGCCCTCCGGCGAGGTCGTGGCGCTTGCCGCTTCGCTGCTGCCCGCAGTCACCGCGGCGAAGTCGTGCTTCAGGGCGTCGGCTGAAATTCTCAAAAGCTGTCCCGATACCTCGCGGGCGCGCCGAGCGAGTGTCTCGTCGGCGAGAAGCGCCCATAAGAGATGTCCGGAACGCAGCCGCGATAGGCCATGCTCAAGGGAGGCCATCAGCCACGCCTGTTTGGCGAGCTCGACGATCTCCGGCGACAGGCTCGGGGCCCGCGCGTTTCCCGTCTTCATGCGGTCGAGCGCACGGTTGAGGTCGACGAGCAGTCGTGCCTGGACCACCTCGTAGTGGCGCATGATGGCGGCGACGTCGCCATCCGCCGCGTCAGCCAGCTTCAGAAGCCAGTGCTCGATCTCGACATTGTAGTGAGTGCGCGACAGGGTCAGCCCCGCCGCGGCCTCGAGCGCGCGCCGGCAGGGCTCGTTCAGCCGTCCCACCAGGGCTTTCAGATCAATCGCAGCCATTCGGCATTTCCCCAATGGAGGCCCGTTGCTACCCGCGGCCCACTGCCCGCCCCATCGCGAAGGCGAGCCTAGGCGCGGCGCCGATGCTTGTCGATGTAAATTACTATTGGGATCAGCGAACGTGTGTGAGATAGCTCATACTGGGAACGCCCGCGAATTCGGAAATGTATGCGGGTTTTGACCGGAGAGTGGAGCAGCGAGCCTCCTGCACATTCCCGATACGTTTCTCCACACGTGCCAAAGGGAGCGGGGATGGAGGAATTTCCCGAAGGCTTTGATCTCGCGGGGTTGCTCGCGCCGATCTCGCCGGAAGCGCCGGCGGGCCGAGATCTTCGTGAGGACAATGCTCTGGACGGCCTTTATTTTCGCCTGCGGGAGGCGAGGCGCGAAGCGAGTGCCGCCGAGCGCGCCGCCGAAGCGCCGAGCGACAATGCAGGCCCCAGGCCGCTGGACGCTTCACCCGTCTCTGCTCTCCAGCAGTGGCGCACTCTCGGTGAGCTTGCGATCGAGGCGCTCACAGGGCACAGCAAGGACCTTGAGATCGCCGCCTGGCTCACCGAAGCGCTGTTGAGAAGCGACGGTCTCATCGGGCTCACGGCGGGCTGCCGGCTGATGGCGGGCCTCGCCGAAAGTTTTTGGGATGAGCTCTTCCCGCAGCCCGACGAAGAAGGGATTGCCACACGGGTCGCCCCGGTCGCCGCCCTCAACGGCGTGGGCCGCGACGGCACCTTGATCCAACCGCTGCGCAAGATTGTTCTTTTCGAACGCCCTACAGACAATACACCTCTCTATTTCTATCAGTACGAGCAGTCGGCCGAGATTGCCAGCATCACTGATGCGGAGAGGCGGCAGGAGCGGCTCGATCGCGGCGTCCTGCCCTTAGAGATCGTCGAGAACGAGGCGCAAACGCAAACTGCCCACGCAAGCCTTGCCGAGTTGCGCCAACGGGTCGGCGCCACTGCCGAGGCTTGGCAATCACTCGGCCAGACCGTCGACGCGCGCGCCGGTGCCGATGGCCCGCCGACTAGCCGAGTCCGCGACCTGCTCGAGAAGATCCGTATTGTGGCCGATCATTTTGCGGCCCCCGAAGCGGCGGCGCCTGACGAGCTAACGGGATCGGCGAGTGAAGTAGAAATCGCCGGAGCCGCCGGCACGGTGTCCGCTGTGGTTGCGGGCGGCCTTGCCTCGCGCGAGGACGCGCTTCGCGCGCTCGCCCAGATCGCCGAGTTCTTCCGGCGCACGGAGCCGCTTTCGCCAATTACGTATACGCTGCAGGAGGCAGTGCGCCGCAGCCGTTTGACTTGGCCCGAATTGCTCGAAGAGATC
>DATEQL010000246.1:0-9887 GCA_035272665.1 Allostellaceae bacterium | reverse complement strand
CAATCACATTCCTGCATCTGCGCCACCTCGGAATATTGCCGCGCCGTCACAGAGACCCGTTCGATCGGATGATGATCGCGCAGGCGCTCGCCGAGGGCATCCCGATCGCCACTAGCGACCGGGTTTTCGCTTCCTATGGCCTGCAAATCGTCTGGTAACGCAGCGGCTACTCGGCGGCCAGCGACGCTCTGAGGCGGGCGGTGGCGGCAAAATCCACGCTGCCGTCGGCGGCAAGGGCGACGCGATAGTCGCGTACTGCCGTCTCGCGGGAGATCAGCCCGTCGGCGACATCGAGCGCGACCTGCTCGGCATCGCGCTCGGCCGGATCGCCGAAGCCGCCGCCGCCCGGCAGTTCGAGCCGGATGAAATCGGCGCCGGGCACGCTCTCTAGGCGATCTCGGGCAGCGGAACCTCGACGCGGCGGCCGTTGGCTTCATCGACCAGCACGAAAAACCCACCGCCTGCGCCTCGTAGCTGCACGTTGGCATTCAGCAGCTCGATGCCGTAAACCGTCCCATCCGGCGCAAGATCGACATTCAGCTCGTCGCTCAGCTGAAAGGTCTCGACTTGCAACCCAGCCGGCTCGCGAAGGCGAATATAGGCGATGTTTCGGCGAGGATCGTAGCTCAGCTGCATACCCGCTCGCTCCTCGGGAGTTCGGATCAAAAATACTTGACGATGACGGTGATAACCAGCCAGTCATCGCTCTCCCATATAGCCACCGCCTCGATCTGCTTCATCGCATAGGGGCGACCGCGCCACGTGCTGTCGAACTGGAAATTCCGCCGGAAACCTTGTCGCCCAAATTTTGCGGGAAATCGTTCGCCTTCGATGATAATGGCCAAAATCTCGGCTTCGCTCGCCCCTCGCTCGAGCATCCGAGCGCGCGCGTGCTCATGAAGTTTCATCTCTGCTCAGACGGGAGCGCCGACGTCCCTCACCTCGCGGGCAGTTCGGCGACGCGGCCAGGGCGGCAAGGACCCACCGCAATCTGACTGGACGACCGTTATCGCCGGCTGGATCAACGCGCCAAGCCATGCAAATAGTCTTTGCGGGACTGCGGCCAGGGCGGCCCGAGAGCTGCTTTGACCAGCGAGTTCTGGACCTGTCGCGCAAGCCGTCGCGCCGCGATGCGGTCTTGGCTAGGGATGGCACCCATCGGTCGGCCGTGCAGAAACTTGCTTCGAATATTGAACAGACGGCAGTAGTCCCGACCGCAGTCCTCGCTTCCCAGCAAGGCTGATACGCGTGCGGCGACCCGCTTAGTCGCACCACGCTGGTTGTAATCGGTTTCAAGCCCCAACGCCGCTTCGATCGTCGTGATGTGCGCGAGGAATTCGTCCAACGGGTGCTCCGCCAGAAACGCCTTCACGAAAAAATGGGCGATCGGGGTTTCGAAGAGCGGCCTTTCGAGCGCCTGTGTGACATTCGACCAACGGACATCGTTCAACCAGTCCGATACCGCAACTCGGTCAGCTTCATGGAGGGGCGTGCGTTTCGGATGCTCGGCCCCAAACACCCCCTCGCTTTCGTCGCCCCACGCCAGGGTGTCAGGAGATGGAGGCGGTGGTGGACGGACGAAGATATCGTCGTCCAACTGATAGACCCATGGAACATCAAAACCCCGCCAACTCCACTCCGGATCCTTTACCCAGTCTTCCCAAGGCGCCAGCAAGATCGTAAACAGCGCCTTCTCGGCGGCGGGTGGAACCCTCTGCCGATGTGGTTCGATCGCTCCCCAATCGCGGCCAATGGGTTCGAAGAGCAAGGGGATCGCGCGTTCCGCGGGCGTCCGGTCCAGCGGATAGATTTTCTGGATCACCAGCCACGTAAATTTAGAGAACCGGTCGGCGTCGAACGTCCAGGTCGGGTTGACGCGTTTCAACCGCGGTGGATCGACCAGCTTTTGCAGCTCGGCGGCCGTGAGTCTCGCGATGCGATTGGGGCCAAACGCCAGGTCAGGCAGGTCGTCGGCGCTGTCGAGCGGACACAGACACACTCGGGCCGCGTCCGTGCGTTGGAGGGCTTGATGCAACTGGATCGCAGCCAGGTTGGCGGGAAGTGCCAGACCGTAGTGCTCCGATGGAAGACTGCAAGGCAGCCCCAGCGCTTCCAGCGCATGACCTAGTGCAATGCCTAGAAAATCCTCGGATTTGGAGCCGGCGCCGGGATACTGAGTGGCGCAAAAGTGGCGCAGACGAACGAATTCGGGCGCGTAGAACAGGTTCCGCGGACCGAGGCTCCGCATCCGCCAGAGCGCCGCGACGGCCTCTCGCAGCGCAGCGGGGGGAAGACCTTCGACTGTCCCGTCTACGCGCAGCAGCGCGGGCGCAGCTGCGCCGTGGCGTCACGGTCGAGGCTGCCGTCGGCGGCGAGGACGACGCGATAGTCGCGCTCGGCGATTTCGCGCGAAATCAGACCGTCCGCGACATCGAGCGCAACCTGCTCGGGATCGCGCTCGGCCGGATTGCCGAAGCCGCCGCCGCCCGGCAATTCGAGCCGGATGAAATCGCCGCCGGGGACGCTCTGCCGGCCTTTGGGGCCGATCGGCTTGCCGGAGACGAGGGTCACCCGGCCCAGGGCGCCCTCGCCGCCGCCGTCGCGGCCGCGAGCGGGGTTGCCGACCCGTTCGAAATTGCACAGCATCGCGATCGGCGTGCCGTCGGCGCCGCCCAGCTCGATGATCTGACCGAGACCGCCGCGGAACCGGCCGGCCCCGCCCGAGCCTTCGCGATACTCGCGCCGCCGGAACAGCACCGGCGCCACCGCCTCGGTCGCCTCGACCGGGATCGTCCGCACACCGCTCGGGAAGGCGGTCACGTCGAGCCCGTCCTTGCCGGGCCTCGCCCCGGCCCCGCCGCAATGGAAGATAGCGGTGCTGAAGGGCTTGATGTCGGGGGGCGCACTCCCGTCCTCCGCGCCCAATTCGTCGAGAACGTCGGCACCGCCGTAGATCTGCGGGATCCACAGGGAGGACGCGCCCTCGGCCGGCACGCCGCCTTCGATGACTTGATGCAGGCAGCCGAACACGACATCGGGCAGCATATGGCCGACCGTGTGCCGCGCAGCGACGGCGCGCGGCCGCTTGGCGTTCAGCAGACAACCTTCGGGCGCGCTGACCGTGATCGGAGCGAGCGAGCCGGCGTTGTTCGGCACCTCGGGAGCGACCAGGCATTTGACTCCAAAGGCGGTATAGGCTGTCGTGTAGTTGAGCACGACATTGATGCCAAAGGCGCTCGCCGGCGAGGTCCCGGTAAAGTCGACGTGAATGCCGCCCTCGCCGATTGTCATCTCAGCAGCCAGGGTCAGCGGCCGTTCGAAGCCGTCCATTGTCAATTTGTTGCGATAACGGCCTTTCTTTAGCTTGCCAATTTCCTCCACGGTCGCCTGCCGCGAAGTTTCGATGATGTGCTCACCGAGCCGGTCGAGATTAGTGATGCCGAACTCCTCCATCATCTCGACGAGCCGGCGGCTGCCTTCGTCGTTGCACGCCGCGAGCGCATAGACATCGCCTTCGACTTGCAGCGGTTCGCGGACATTGGCGCGAATCACACGCAGCAGGTCCTCGTTCATCCGCCCTTCTCGCGCAAGCGCCATCAGCGGGATCGAGAGGCCCTCCTCGTAGACCTGGCGTCCGTCGGGCCCCATCCCGAGCCCACCGATATCGACGACATGGACGGTGCTGGCGAAGAGGCCGACCGGCTCGCCGCGCAGAAAGGTCGGGCTGACCACCGTCAGATCGTGCAGGTGCCCGCAGGTCAGCCACGGATCGTTGGTGATGTAATGGTCACCCGGCCGCATCGTCTTCAGCGGGAAGGCGTCGAGGAAGTGCTTGACCGCCGAGGCCATCGAATTGACATGGCCGGGGGTGCCGGTCACCGCTTGCGCCAGCATGTTGCCGTCGCGGTCGAAGACGCCGGCCGAGAGGTCGCCGGCCTCGCGCACCGTCGTCGAGAAGGCGGTGCGCACCAGGGTCTGCGCCTGCTCCTCGACAACCGCGATCAGCCGGCTCCACATGATCTGCATGTGGAGCTGCGAGAGTGCGGTATTGGGTCTGCCGAGCATCGGCTGTCTTTCTGAACTATGCTCCTGCAACCTGTATTGTATGTGTTGCGCATTCATCTGCGCAACGCCGGCTGGTCCAATTTTTGGATGTTATTATCGCCGACAGGCGATGGCCTTGAGGTGGGCCCCTGGCGTCGGAGGCCAGGGCTCGGTGTCGAGCTCGACAGGATCGGCTACCCCCCAGGCCTGCAAGCCTGTGCTCGTGGTAGTCTTTGTGCCTCGTTCGTCGAACGAGGCTTTGATGGCCATTTCTGTGCCCCCATTTCTGGCGACCGATTCGGCGGCCTACGAGCACTTCATGGGGCGATGGAGTCGCCGCCTGGCGGGCCCGTTCCTCGATTTTGCCGGGGTCCGGGAGGGCGACCGGGTGCTCGATGTCGGGTGCGGCACTGGCGTCATCACGGCGGCGTTGGCAGAGCGCGGATGTATCGCCGTCGGTGTAGATGCATCGGAGCCCTATCTCGATGCCGCCCGCGGCGACCGGCCACACCCCACCGTCGTCTACGAGCTCGGCGACGCACGCCGCATGCAATATTCGGACGGCTCTTTCGACGCCTGCGTCTCCGCCCTGGCGATTGACGTCATCCCGGAGGTCGACGAGGTCGCCGCAGAAATGCGGCGGGTCACCCGCCCCGGCGGAGTCGTAGCGTGCTGCGTGTTCGACTTTTGGGGCGGAAACTCCGCCCAGGATCTGGTGTACGACACCGGATCCGTGTTGGACGAAAGTATCCGTGCTCTCCGGGACCACATGAAAGCGCGGCCTCTCGTGTGGGCGAACGGGCAAGCGGCGTTGTGGCGCAAGACGGGACTGGTCGACGTGGTGGAGGTGCCGATCGTCCTGAGCTTCGACTATGCCTCGTTCGAGGACTACTGGTCGAGCTGGTCGGCCGGCCCAACCAGGATTGCCCAGCGTCTGCAGGCATTGCCGACCGAGCTGCGCGCCGAGATAGAGCGGCACGTTCGCAGCGGCTACCTGGCCGGACTGCCCGACGGCCCGCGGTCGTTCGCGATCATCGTCCGTGCGGTTCGGGGCATTGTGCCGCCCTGAATCGGTCTACGATCCTGCTCGACGGATTAGCTCGATATAGCCGAAGGCGTCGATGCGGGCGTCGAACGATCGGCTGATGACGGTTGAGGTTTCGTCTTCGACGATGACCGCGGGGCCAGGGATCAAGGCGCCGGGCTGCAGGATGCGGCGTTCGTGGATCGCCACCTCGATGAACTCGCCGTTCTCGGGATCGAACACCGGGCGAGAGCGCGCGGGTTGGGGCGCATAGGGTTTGGGCGTCGAATCGACGGCTTCAGTCTCTGCGGGGCGAGGCGCAGAAAGGAGCATTACCCAACTCAGCACCTCGACCTCGACGCCCGGGATAACCCGATGGTAGAGGCGGCGATAGGCCTCTTCGAAGGCCGTGCGAAACATCGCTGCATCGTCGTCGCGGTAGAGCCGGGTCGGCAACGGCACGGCGATCTCATGGCCTTGGCCACGATAGCGCATGAAGGCGGAGCGCGCTTCGGTCAGCACTGCGTCGCCGGCGCCGCGCCGGACGATAGGCTCGGCCTCGCCCCGCATTGCGGCGTAGAGCGCATTGGCGGCTCGAGCGTCGAACTGGTCGAGGCGCTGCAAGGCCGAGCGCACGATCTCGTAGGCGATCGGGGCACGCAAAAAGCCAACCGCGGAGCCAACCCCGGCGTAGGAGGGCACCAGCACCCGGTCGAGACCGAGTTTTTCGGCCATGCGCGCGGCGTGCAACGGTGCCGCACCGCCAAAGGCGACGAGAGTGCGGCCGCGCGCGTCTTTGCCGCTTTCGATCGCGTGGACCCGCGCGGCGTTCGCCATGTTCTCGTCGACGATCTCGCTGACCCCGAGTGCGGCGAGCTCGATCGCCAGATCGAGAGGATCGGCCACCTCGCGGCGCAATGCCGCCTCGGCCGCAGCGCGATCGAGCGCCATCCGCCCACCCGAGAAGCCCGAGGGATCTATGCGGCCGAGCAAGAGATCTGCATCGGTTACCGTCGGCGCAGCGCCGCCGCGTCCATAGCAGGCTGGACCGGGATCCGCCCCGGCGCTGTCCGGCCCGACGGTGATCCGCTTGAGCCGATCGACCCGCGCGATCGAGCCGCCGCCAGCACCGATCTCGACCATCTCGATGACCGGGATGCGCAGCGGCAGCCCGCTGCCCTTCTTGAAGCGGTAAATTCGCGCGACCTCGAATACGCGGTTGGTTTGCGGCTTCAGCTCGTCGATCAGACAGATCTTCGCGGTCGTGCCGCCCATGTCGTAGGACAACACCTTGTCGAGCTTGCATTGCCGCGCGATCTCGCCGGCGAAGATGGCACCCCCCGCCGGACCCGATTCGACGAGCCGCACCGGGAAGCGGATCGCCGTCTCGACCGCGGTCAGCCCGCCGCCCGACAGCATCAAGAACAGCGGGCAGACAAACCCCCTGCCGAGCAGCAGCGCTTCGAGGTTGGCGAGATAACGGCCGATCAGCGGCTGGACGTACGCGTTGGCGCAGGCGGTCGAGAAGCGTTCGTATTCGCGCATCTCGGGCGACACGTCGCTGGACAGGGTGATCGCGACCCCGGGCAGCCGCGAAGCAAGGATCTCGCCGGCGCGGCGCTCATGCGCCGGATTGGTAAAGCTGTGCAGAAAGCCGATCGCAACGCTCTCGATGCGCTCGGCAGCGAGACGGGCGGCGAGCTGCGCGAACGCCGCCTCGTCGAGCGGCACGAGCACGCGGCCGCGCGCGTCGATGCGCTCGCGCACCGGAAAGCGCAGCCGGCGCGGCACCAGCGGCGCCGGCAGATCGATATTGACGTCGTATTGCTCGAACCGGTTCTCGTGACGAATCTCGATCGTGTCGCGAAAGCCCTCGGTCGTCAGCAGGGCAGTCTTGGCGCCTTTGCGCTCGATGATGGCATTGGTCGCGAGCGTCGTGCCGTGAATGATGATCGACAGATCGGCGGGCGCGAGCGCCGCTTCCTGCAGTACGATATCGATCGCCTCGAGGACGGCGCGCTCGGGCGCCGCCGGGGTCGTCAGGATCTTGGCGCTCCACCGCCTTTCGCCCAGCTCGAGCGCCACATCTGTAAAGGTGCCGCCGATATCGACACCCAATCTTCCGTGCCTCACAACTCACCCACCTCTCGCCCACCGGACGCGAGAGTGTTTCGCGGGGTTGGTCGCGGTGTCAACGAACCCGCAATGCGAAGAAGCCGCCGGGCTTCGGCCCGACGGCTTCCGGCGCGGCGAAAGGCAGGTTCAGGCGCGATGGTGCCAGCCGTGATGCGGGACAACCAGATCGTTGGCTATTTGCTGCTGCTCCGGGGACAAGCCCGCATAGAGCGGCTTGAACACCGTCAGCAGGCGCGCATCGTTTTCAGCGCGGACCTTCGCGAATTGCTCGCGCATGGTTAAGCGCTGAACCGCATCCGTCGTGCCGCGTTGCCCCCGGGCGCTGGTGATCGCCTGGTCGAGCGCGTTCGCGTTCTCCCGCATCGCCGTGGCCATTTGCTGCCATTGCGTCTCCTGCGCCGGCGTGATCTTCAGCTCGGCCTTGAGGAAGGCGATCCGCCCGTCTGCCAATTGTCCGGGCAGCATTCGGGCATGATGGCGCGCCTGGGTCTGCGCCGTGCCGGAATTCGCCGCCGGCAGCGCAGTTTGCGCTGAGGCAGGACTAAGCGCGAGAGCGGCGACGCTCGTCAACAAAGCAGCCGCAAGAATTGGTGTACGAAAGGTCATGAGAGTTCACCTCGATCATAAACGGGGTTGTTACCCCTCATTTATGATCTACGCGGCTGTGGATCGAAGCGTGCCTAAAAACCTTCACATTACAGCGATTTAACTTTGCATTCTTTTGGTCTACCAGTGCAGCTCGGCAAGACGTATGGCGTTCACGGCGCCCGCACTTGCTCTGCCGGCGGGAACGGGCTGAAGTTGAGCGGGGCGTTCTCTTCGATGCGGTCGCGGCTCGGCAGCTGCGTCGTGTCCCAACCGCCGCCCAGTGCCTGGATCAGGGCGGCGCTGGCGACGAGCCGACTCTGTCGGATATTGACGGCGGTCTCGGCGTTCGCCAGCGCCGTCTGATCGGCGACGATAACGCTGGTAAACGCGACGGTGCCGGCCAGATACTGATTGTTGAGGATCCGCGCCGCCTCGAATGCTGCCGCCACGGCCTTGTCCTGAACCTCGGCCTGCTCGGCGAGAATGCGCAAGGCCGCGAGCTGATCCTCGACCTGCTGGAACGCGGTGAGAACGGTCTGCCGGTAATTCGCGACGTCTTGGTCAAAGACAGCGCGGGCCTGCTCGACTTGGGCGCTGCGCGCGCCAGCGTCGAATACGGTCTGTACCAGGTTCGAGCCGAATGACCAGAAGCGGCTCGTAGTGGCCAAGAGACGGTTCAACGTCAACGCAGAAGTCCCGTTATCGGCCGACAGAGTGATATTGGGATAAAACGCCGCCACGGCAACGCCGATCTGGGCATTGGCCGCCGCCATCTGGCGCTCTGAGGCGGCGATGTCCGGACGGCGCTCCAAAAGCGCGGACGGCATCTCTGCCGGTATCACCGGCACCGCGATCTTCGCTTCCGTTGGCGGGATCGAAAATTCGGCGGGTGGCTTGCCGATCAAAACCGCGATCGCGTGCTCGAGCTGGGCGCGGGTCACGCCGACTGCGATCGCCTGCGATTGTGTGCTTTCGAGTTGCGCCTCAGCCTGGGAGACAGCCGACTGGTCCGCGATGCCGCTCCGATACTGGTTGCGGGTGATGCGCAGCGATTCCGCATAGTACGAGGCCGCCGCATCAAACAGGCGCTTGAGCTCGTCTGACATTCTCAGCTGCAGATAGTCGCTGGCGAGCGTGCCCTGAGCCGAAAGGCGCGCGCTGGCGAGATCGCCGGCGCTGGCCTGGGCGCTCGCCACATCGCCTTCGACCGTACGGCGGATCTTACCCCAGAGATCCGGTACCCAGCTCGCTGACGCCGAGGTGCTGAACTGGCTGCTGGTGAACCCGGATCGGCCGGCACCCGTGCTGCTGCTGGAGCCACCGCCGGTTCGCGAGCGCTGCGCGCTCGCATTCAGATCAACGGTCGGAAAGAACGCGGCGCGCGCCTGGGCGACGATCCATTCCGCCTCCTCGAACGCGGCGGCGGCGGCTTTGAGGTTCTGGTTGGAGATATCGATTTGTCTTTGCAGTTCGTCGAGCAGCGGATCCTTGTAAACCGACCACCAGGCGCCTCTGTCGATCGCGTCAAGCGGCTCGCCGACCTTCCAGCCCGCCTCCTTGTACTGAGCCGGCACCGGAGCGTCAGGGCGTTGGTAATCGGGCCCGACGGTGCAGGCCGAGAGCAAGAGCAGTCCGGCCGGAATGCCCATCAACCGGCACCTCTCCCGCACTGGGGGAAAGGGTGCCGAGCGCAGCTCGGCGGGTGAGGGCGCGCACGGCACACAGCCTAACCCCTCACCCACCCATCCCTTCGGGCTGGGTCCCCCCTCTCCCGCAGTGCGGGAGAGGGGCTTGCTAATGGCCACCCCCATCCCCCTGGACGTTCGCCGCCGTTAACTCGTCATTCGCCGGGTTCGGGGAGGTGGCCGGGAGCGAAGCGCGGATGGCGACCGCGCCAGCGGCGGTTCGCCGACAGGCGGAGGCGGTCGAGATAGAGATAGATGACGGGGGTCGTGTAGAGGGTCAGCATCTGGCTGACCAGCAACCCGCCAACTATCGAAATGCCGAGCGGGCGGCGCAACTCGGCACCTTCGCCGAACCCGATCGCAAGCGGCAGCGCCCCGAGCATCGCCGCCATCGTCGTCATCATGATCGG
>DATEQL010000245.1:0-3364 GCA_035272665.1 Allostellaceae bacterium | reverse complement strand
GTTGATCTCTTCGCCTGGGGCATCCTCGAACGCCACCCGAAACTCCGGATGGTCATGGCCGAGGCCGGCACCGGCTGGCTTCCTTGGCTCGTCGAAGAGCTCGACTACCGCCATTGGCGGCTCTGGGAAGCCAAGGAGTTCTGGGCCGACAAGGGCGGCATCGCCCTCGAGACCAAGCCCAGCGAGTTGTTCAAGCGCCAGATCTACGCGACCTTCCAAGAGGATCGCGTCGCCATGTCGCTGGTGCCGTTCTTTGGCGACGGCCATCTGCTGTGGGCCTCGGACTATCCGCACCCCGACAGTGTGTGGCCCAATTCTCGGGCGGCGATCGAACGCCAGATGGCCGATCTCTCCGCCGAGATGCGCCAGAAGCTGACCCACGACAACGCCGCCAGGCTCTACGGCCTGATCTGAGCGAAGCGGCGGTGATGGGCCGGCTCGACGGCAAGGTCGCGGTGATCACGGGTGCCGCGAGCGGCATCGGCCGCGGCACCGCCGAGGTCTTCGTCGCGGAGGGGGCTGATGTCGTTATCGCCGACCGCGACGAGGAGCGCGGCTGCCGTCTCGCCGAAGCGCTCGGGTCCCAGGCGAGCTTCATCCGAACCGATGTCGCCAAGGGTGCCGAAATCCGCGGCGCCGTCGAGCACGCGGTGCGGCGCTTCGGGCGCCTCGACATCATGTTCAACAATGCCGGTTTCGGCGGCGCGCGGGACGGCATCGCCGAGCTCACCGAAGAAGGCTGGGACGCGACGATGGCGGTGCTGCTGCGCGCCGTCTTTCTCGGCATGAAACATGCGACCGCGGTGATGAAGCCGCAGCGATCGGGGGTGATCCTGTCGACCGCCAGTGTGGCCGGACTGACCACCGCCTGGTCGACGCCGCACATCTACAACACAGCCAAGGCCGCCGTGATCCAGCTCACCAAATCGGTGGCGCTCGAGCTCGGCGAGTATGGCATCCGGGTCAATTGCCTGTGCCCGGGCTGGATCGCGACACCGATCTTTGCCGGCGGCCTCGACCTGCCGAGCCAGTTGCTCGACAAGGTGCCGGATCTCGCGGCACCGCACATTGCCAACCGCCAGCCGCTGAAGCGCGCCGGCCGGCCGAGCGACATCGCCCAGGCAGCCCTGTGGCTGGCGAGCGACGCGGCCGAGTGGGTCACCGGTCACGCCCTCGTGGTTGACGGCGGGGTCATGACCGGCACGAGCTGGAGCCCGACCAGCGCGATGCGGGACGAGCTTCGCGCCCTGGCTAGCGAGGGATAGGTGAGCCGATGAAGAACATCGCCCCGCCGCATACCGGCCGCCATTTTCTGCAGATTCCCGGCCCGACGAATGTCCCGGACCGGGTGCTGCAGGCGATCGCGATGCCGACGATCGATCATCGCGGACCGGAATTCGCTCTCTTGGGCCAGGACATCGTCGCCGGCATGAAGCGGGTGTTTCAGACCGAGGACACCGTCGTTGTCTACCCGTCTTCCGGCACCGGGGCGTGGGAGGCGGCGCTGAGCAACACGCTGTCTCCGGGCGATCGGGTGCTGATGTTCGAGACCGGTCACTTCGCTACCTTGTGGCATCAGATGGCCACACGTCTCGGTCTCGAGATCGAGTTCGTGCCCGGGGATTGGCGGCAGGGTGTAGATCCGGCGCTGGTCGAGGAGAAGCTCGCCGCCGACAAGGCTCACGCGGTCAAGGCGGTGTGCGTCGTGCACAACGAGACCTCGACCGGCGTCACCAGCCGGATCGCCGAGATCCGCGAGGCGATCGACCGAGCCCATCACCCCGCACTCTACATGGTCGATACGATCTCCTCGCTCGCCTCGATCGATTATCGCCACGACGCCTGGAAGGTCGACGTCACCGTCGCCGGGTCGCAGAAGGGGCTGATGCTGCCACCGGGGCTGGGCTTCAACGCGATCTCGAAAAAGGCGCTCGCCGTGGCCAAGACGGCGCGCCTGCCGCGCTCCTACTGGGACTGGGTGGCGATGCTCGAAACCGGCCGCACCGGTTTCTTTCCCTATACGCCGGCGACGAACCTGCTCTACGGGCTGCGCGAGTCCCTGAAGATGCTGCTCGATGAAGAAGGGCTCGCCGCCGTCTTCCATCGCCACGCTCGCCACGCGGAGGCGACCCGGCGCGCGGTCGCGGGCTGGGGTCTAGAGGTGTTGTGCGCCGATCCGCGCGAGCATTCCAATTCGCTTACGGCGGTTCTTGTCCCCGACGGGTACGACGCCGACCGGCTGCGCGAGATCATTCTCGAGGCGTTCGACATGTCGCTCGGCACCGGTCTCGGCCGGCTCAAGGGCAAGGTATTTCGCATCGGCCATCTCGGCCATTTCAACGATCTGATGCTGTGCGGCACCCTGGCCGGGGTCGAGATGGGGCTGCACCGGGCCGGCATTCCGCACCGCGCCGGCGGTGTGGCGGCCGCAGTCGAATTCCTCGGCTCGGTGCTGTCCGAGCTGACGCCGACGACGTAGCACTCATCGGTAATGCCTGACGCTGAGCCGGTCGCCGCGGCCGCACCGCGATACGACCGCGTCGCCCGCGCGGTTCATTGGCTCGTCGCAGCACTCGCGGTTGTCGTGGTCTCGCTCGGCTGGGCCATCGCCGGGGCGCCGCGCAACACCCCCCAGCGCGATCTTCTCGTGACGGCGCATTCGTCGGTCGGACTCACCATCCTGGGCGCGATGGTGTTCCGCGCCGGCTGGCGCTGGCGCCATCCGCCGCCACCGCTACCGGCGAATATGGCGCACCTCGAAAGCGCTCTCGCCCGCCTCACGCAGTTTGTCCTCTACTTCATCCTTATCATGATGCCGCTCGTGGGCTATCTGAATGCTGCGGCAGCGGGCCATGCGGTCTGTGTGTTCGGGGTCGCCTCGATCCCGCCGCTGTTGCGCGAAAACGGCCGGCTATCTCAGGTGGCGATTGCGATCCATCTTGTCGGGCAATACCCGCTCTATTTCTTCGTGGCGCTTCACGTCGCGGGCGCGCTGTTCCACGGCGTCATCAGGCGCGACGAGATCCTCGAGCGGATGCTGCCGCTGCGCCGTGCGGGCTAGCCGGTCTCCGCCCCGACCAGGCTGAGCCGGGTGCGAAAGAACTCCAGAGCATCGGCGAGGCTGGTGGCGGCACGCAGCCTCTGTCGCCCGCTTAGCACGATGAACTCGGCCGGGCGTGCCGCAGCCGCAGCCGTCTTGACGATGCTGAAGGCGGGCGCCTCATGAGTGTGGCGGAAAACCGAGAACAAGGCCATTCCATCGCGATGATCGATCGCGTAGTCGCGCCATACACCGCGTGCGACATGCCGGCTGTAGAGGCCGAGGAGCTGGTTCAGTTCGGAGCGTGTGAAATACAGCGTTCGG
>DATEQL010000244.1:0-3748 GCA_035272665.1 Allostellaceae bacterium | reverse complement strand
ATGCCATACCACTCGATCACAGGGGTTTCGAAAGTCCGCTCCAGCGCTTCGAAGACGCGGGGAGGTAGAGGGGCCGACGAAGAGCGCACCAGGCGCAACCGACACTCGGCCACTCGCTCGCGATTCTGCTCGGCTTGGGCGAGAATTGCTTGATGCATGGTTGGCACTGCGGAGTACCACGTCGGTCGAAACGCGGTCAGCCACGCAAAGAAGCTGTTGACGTCACAGCCGGGGGTACATACGACGCTCGCACCCGATGCCAGCGAGGCCAGCACCGTGGCATTGAGGCCATGCCCATGAAACAGCGGAAGCACGTTCAGGCACCGATCCGTCTGGCTGAGCGCAAGGACCGCACCGGTGCTGTAAGCCGACATACAGATATTGGCGTGTGTCAGCGGGACAATCTTCGGCCGTGACGTTGTCCCTGACGTGGCCAGGAGCAGCGCCACGTCGCCGGGGCTGACCGGATCGTCAGACAGCGCAAGCCCCGGGTCGCCGGTGAGCGTGAAAAGACCGGCCGCTGTATCGAACGCGGTCGATAACTCGATTATGCGGACGCCCCGAGAGCGGGCCGCGCGGCGCGCCGGCGAGTCGATCCGCGCCTGCATGATCAGGGCACGAGGCTGCAGATCTGCGAAACATGTTTCCAGTTCCTCAGTCCCATAGGCCGGGTTTAGCGGAAGGCACACCGCCGACGCCTCGACGGTGAGAATAGCGACCGCCAACTCCGGACCGTTCGGCAGCACCACGGCCACGCGGTCACGACGACCTATCCCCATTGTTCGCAATGTGCGCCCCGTTTGGTCGACGTGCTGAAACAGGCGGCCGTAGCTCAGCGGAGCGCGCCCCGGAGCGAGAATTGCCGGCGCGTCGGGAATACGCGTGGCCTGATATTCCAGCAGTTGGGGAACCGACGAAAGCGGAACTAAGGGTCTTGGGCCAATGGAACGTTCGGGCGGCATAGCTCTCAACCCGCTCGAAATTGCTGGCTTCCGCTACCCCTGGCCGAGCATTTTGGGGGCAGGGCGAAGACGCGGTTCCACATCGCCAGAGTTCATCATCTCAGACTCCGCCTGATCGAGCCAGAAGCCCATCTCCATCTCGCGGTACATCGTCGTCGCTGCGGCGAGATTCTCGTGGGCCTGCTCTGTTTCGCCGATGCGGCGATAGAGCTTGCCGAGGCCGAGGTGGCAGTGGGCGACGAGCGGGCGCATGCCGTGCAGTCGGGCGCCAGCCAGCGCCTCCCGGTAGTGGGCCGCGCCGCTTTCGGCATCGAACCGGTCTGGATGGGTCGCGATGTCGCCGAGCAGGTGGAGCGCATGGGCTGCCAAGCCGGGCTGATGCCGAGAGGATTCGACTGCACGATCGCCCAGGCGCCGCGCCTCGTCGAGCCGGCCGAGCAGCAGACAAGCGCGACCCACCGCGTGGTAGGCCCAGCCGCGATGGCCGACGATCCCGCTCGCCGCGTGACGCTCGAGGAGTCGTTCGCTCTCGCGCACCCGTCGCAAAGCCTCACCGGCCTCGCCGATATTCGCCAGCGCCCGGGCGGAGAAGGCAACAGCCCAGGGAAGCATGACGTCGACATTTCCAGCCCGAACCATTGCGATCCAGCGGTCGACCCGCGAGCGCGCCTCCGCCCACTCGCCCTTATTGATGTAGAGCATGCTCGCAGCGAAATGGGCCCAGGAGATGTTGAACGCATGCTGCGTCGGCTCGGCGATTTGGATCGCTTCCGACTCGTACTTGGTCGCCTCGGCGAATCTCCCGAGTTCGGCGAGGCTCATGACCAGCCAAGCGCGGCCCGCGACCGATGCCGTCACCGTCAGACCGAAATATTCGTTGAGCCATTCAGCGGGCAGCGCCGCGAGGTTCTCGGTGGCGATCTCGGCCACGCGCTCGTATTCGCCCCGATAGAAGTACGCCTGCTCGAGACAGGTCTTGGCTAGAATACGAAGCCGCAAATCTCCGAGGCGCTCGGCGATCTCCAGCGCGCGAGTACCGGTCGAAACAGCTTCGACCAGCTCGTCGAGAGTTGACAGGACCGTCGTCATCAAACCGCAGACCAGTCCGCGCCGGCGATCGTCCTGCAACCGTTCGGCGATGGCCTCGGCCTCGCGGAGGCGCTCGGTCATCTGACGGACTAAGCCGAGCTGGCGCAGAACGAGTCGCAGCTCGAGGCGAACCTCGAAGGCTTGCTCCAATGCGGCCCGAGTATCCGGCAGCGCCTCGAGTACACTCAGAGCCTGTTCGAACAAAGCCCGGGCGTCTACGACCGCCGATCGCGCGGCCGCTTTTGCTCCGGCCTGCCGGAGGTAATGCACGGCCTTCTCCTGCAGCCCGCTCTGGACGGCGTGACGGGCGAGCCGCTCGACCTGTTCGCCGAGCCGGTCGGCGTAAAGCCGCTCCATGGCATCGACGACGCGCGCGTGGATGTTGCGGCGTCGTTCGTGAAGCACCCCGCTGTAGGCGACGTCGTGGGTTAGGGAGTGCTTGAATGTGTATTCCAGGTCAGGAAAGAGCTGGGTCGCGTAGAGGAACTCGGCAGCCTGGAGATTGTCGAGCAGACCGCGAAGTGTTTCCTCCGTGAGCCGACAAATCGCCTGCAACAGGGTGAACGGGACGTCATGTCCAATCACCGCCGCCTCCTCCAGCAGGCGTTTCTCGGCGGCGGGCAGGGCATCGATACGGGCGGCGAGCACCGCCCGCACTGTGGGCGGGACCTCGATGCTCGAGAATGGCCTCGTTAGGCGGTAGTTGCCGCGCACGCCCTCCAGCACACCGGTATCGACTAGCGATCTTACGATCTCTTCGACGAAGAACGGATTCCCGCTGGCGCGCTCCACCATGAAACTCTTCAGGATCGTCAGACTGGGGTCGGAGCCCAGCAGAGCCTGAAGGAGATCCGCAAGACTCTCACTCGCGAGGGGATCCAAACATATCTGGTGGTAATTCGGCTGGTTCCTCCATTCGTCGCTAAACTCGGCGCGGTAACTGACAACCAGCAGCAAACGAGCATTCTGCGCGGCGACGACCAGCTCGTTCAGCAGACCGAGAGTAAGAGGGTCGTACCAGTGAAGGTCCTCGACGACCGCGACGAGCGGCTGCACACGGCTCTAGCTCAACAACAGTCGGGTGACTGCCTGATAGGTATAGTGCCGATGCTGGATCGGGTCGAGGGACCGGAAGGGATGCTCGTCAGGCAGCGCATCGAGAAGATCCAGCACCGGGGGGATTGCGTCGTGCAATGAGGCGTCGAGCGTTAAAATCTCGCTCGACACCTTCTCACGGATCGACTGGGTGCTGTCATGGACGTTGATCTCGAGATAATCCCTGAGCAGTTCGATAACTGGCAGGTAGGGTGTTGCGTGACCATACGAAGCGGAGCTGGATTCCAAAACCAGCCAATCCGCTGTGTGGTGCGAATGAAGAAACTCGTGCACCAGGCGCGACTTCCCCACACCCGCTTCGCCGATGATCGCCACCACCTGGCCGTGACCATCGCCGGCCAGCTGTTGCGCGCGGAGGAGCTCCTCGAGCTGGACGTCGCGGCCGACAAAGCGCGTCAAGCCGCGCCCGGCAGCGGCCTGCAGGCGGGTTCGCGCGGCGGCGGCGCCGGTCACCTCGTAGATTTGTATCGGATCGGCGAGCCCCTTGACCGGCATGGGACCGAGCGGCTCGATGGCGACGTAGCCTTCGGCCAATCGGAGAGTATCGGCCGTCGTAAGCACGGAACCAGGCTTTGCCATCT
>DATEQL010000243.1:0-2865 GCA_035272665.1 Allostellaceae bacterium | reverse complement strand
CGTTTTTTGTACAGGGCAAGTCGATTAAATTGATCTGCCGTGAGCTGAGAGTGTCACGGAAGGTCGTGCGGAAGGTGATCCGATCGGAGGCGACCGAGTTCCGCTACGAACGGGAGGCTCAACCGCTTCCGAAGATTGGCCTCTGGACTGACCAGCTCGATGAACTGCTGTTGGCGAACGAAGGGAAGCCGGCGCGCGAACGCCTGACGCTGATCCGACTATTCGAGGAACTACGTGGCCGCGGCTATGGCGGCGGCTACGATGCTGTGCGGCGTTACGCCGGAAGGTGGAGCAAGGAGCGCGGGCACTCGACGGCCGCAGCCTACGTCCCGCTGACTTTCGCGCCGGGTGAAGCCTATCAGTTCGACTGGAGCCACGAGATCGTCCTGCTGAACGGTGTGACGGTGACCGTGAAGGCCGCCCATTTCCGGCTCTGTCACAGCCGCATGCTGTTCGTGCGCACTTATCCGCGCGAGACGCAGGAGATGGTGTTTGACGCCCACGACCGCGCCTTCGCGCTGTTCAAGGGGGCGTGCGGGCGCGGCATCTACGACAACATGAAGACGGCTGTGGAGACGATCTTTGTCGGCAAGAAACGCCTTTACAATCGCCGCTTCATGCAGATGTGCAGCCATTATCTCGTCGATCCGGTCGCCTGCACGCCGGCTTCCGGCTGGGAGAAGGGGCAGGTCGAGAATCAGGTCGGTCTCGTCCGCGAGCGATTCTTCACGCCGCGACTGCGGTTCAAGAACCTTTACGAACTGAACGCCTGGCTGCTCGACCAATGCATTACCTACGCCAAGGCACACCGCCATCCGGAACTGACCGAGCAGACGATCTGGGAAGTATTCGAGGCGGAAAGGCCGAAGCTCGTTCGCTATACGGGCCGATTTGACGGCTTCCACTCGGTGCCGGCGTCGGTATCGAAGACCTGCCTGGTGCGTTTCGACAACAATAAATACTCAGTGGTTGCGAGCGCGGTCGGACGACCGGTCGAAGTTCATGCCTATGCGGATCGCATCGTAATCCGCCAGGACGGGCGGATCGTCGCCGAACATCCCCGCTCGTTCGACCGCGGCGACACGCTCTACGATCCCTGGCACTACGTGCCGGTGCTCGCCCGCAAGCCCGGCGCCTTGCGCAACGGCGCTCCCTTCAAGGATTGGGTGCTGCCGGTCGCCATGGAGCGCGTGCGGCGCAAGCTCGCTGGCGTCGATGACGGCAATCGGCAGATGGTCGACATCCTCACCGCTGTGCTCACCGACGGATTACCCGCGGTCGAAGCTGCCTGCGCCGAGGCGATCGCCCACGGCGTCCACTCCGCTGACGTCGTCCTCAACATTCTCGCTCGCCAGCGCGATCCCGGCCGGCCCGCCAACATTCTCACGCCCGCCGCGCTGACGCTGCGACATGCGCCCATCGCCGATTGTGCCCGTTACGACAACCTCAGGAGAACCATCTGATGGAACGATCCCAACTCTTCGATCTCATGGGCGAACTCAAGCTCTACGGCATGAAGGCCGCCTTCGATGAGATCATGACCACCGCCGTCAAACGCCAGCATGAGCCTCAGCGCATCGTCGGCGATCTGCTCAGCGCCGAGATCAGCGAGAAGCAGGCGCGCTCGATCAAGTACCAGCTCACCATCGCCAAGCTGCCGCTCGCCAAGGACCTCGACGACTTCCAGTTCGAAGGTACGCCGATCAACCAGACGCTCGTCAACGACCTCGCCGGCGGCGGATTCATCGCTCAGCAACGCAACGCCGTGCTGGTCGGCGGGACCGGCACCGGCAAGTCGCATCTTGCCATCGCTATTGCGAGAAGCTGCATCCGCGGTGGCGCCCGCGGCCGGTTCTACAACGTGGTCGATCTCGTCAATCGCCTCGACGCCGAGACCCGCGCCGGGCGCCAGGGCCGGCTCGCCGACCACCTGACCCGCATGGACTTCATCGTCCTCGATGAACTCGGCTATCTGCCGTTCGCACAGTCCGGCGGCCAGCTCCTGTTCCACCTCGTCAGCCGCCTCTACGAGCGAACCTCGATCATCGTCACCACCAACCTCGCCTTCGGCGAATGGCCCACCGTGTTCGGCGACGCCAAGATGACCACCGCGTTGCTCGATCGCCTGACCCACCACTGCGACATCGTCGAAACCGGCAATGACAGCTGGCGCCTCAAGAGCCGCGACGAAGATCACATCCCAACCCGCGCTCGCCCCGTCTCCGCAACCCCGACCAGCTCCGACGGGGCGAGCGCTAATCGCTCAAAACGTAGGAAAGGGGGGTCCCTTTCGGATGCCGATCCGGGGTCCCGATTGGATGCCGATTGACAGCAATTGCCGGCTTGCTCGCGGCACGCGCCTTTGCAGGATGAATCGGAGCCCTCAATCGGCGACCAAACCCCTGTCATCCCTCAGTGATGCTAGGGTTCCGGCATCCGGCTTTCCGGTGACATTGCCGCTGAGCCGGTTGACGAGTCCCACACGGTCATACTCGGCGCTGATCTGATTGAGCCAGGTCCGCACGTATCCGCGCAGCACCAGGGAATAGTTGGCTGGCAGGCCTTGCGGGTTACGGTTGGCGACGAAGGTCGCGAATGGAATTCCCGCGAGTTCGACTTGCTCGTAAGCCCTCTCGTTGAGTTTGGGGATATTCACCTCGATGGCGTTCTTCATCATCTTGAAGTAGCTCTTGTGGACTTCGGGACTATTCCACTCGAAGAAGCTCGTTTCGTTGATGAAGTTCTTGACTACGAAATAGTGCTTGTCCTCGGCGAGCGGAAGCATCTCGCCGATCTCGTTGAGCGAGGCAATCGACGGGCCGACCACGTGGAGCAGTCCGAAGTTGAACTCGCCGCTGTTGACCA
>DATEQL010000242.1:0-18580 GCA_035272665.1 Allostellaceae bacterium | reverse complement strand
CTTCCCACCCTGCCTCATGCGACTGACCGCATCCTGCTTGAACTCCGTGCTATCTCGGCTTTTCCTGCTCATCGGTCATCTCCGTTATGACCGCTGAGTGGCCCTATTTTTCTCCCCGCCCGCCGTGTCTCACTTTTGGGGTGCACTACACAAGATATTTGTCGTATTTGCCATTTATTGGACCTTTATCTTGCGTTCAGCATCGCGTGCGACTCGACTTCCGGGAGGGGGACGTCTACGGAGGCCAGGGCGCGACCCCAGCCATTGCCTTCGCGCGGTCAGCCGCGGACCTCCCCGCCGATCACGAGATTTGGTGTGGACGAGACGACGCGCGTTCCGCCGCAAACCCGTCGGAACAATCCCCTGCCGAGGCCGCCAGCTTCCGTAGAGGGGCGGTACGATCGCGGTCGACAGCCGGGTCGGCGAGTTCACCGAGTTCGCGATCCATCGGCCGCGCACCCGCCACGCGGCCACAGCAGAGGCCGCGGCATGACCGTCAGCATCCTGGTGGTCGACGACGAGCCCGATGTCGCCGAGCTGTTCCGCCAGCACTTTCGCCGCGAGGCGCGCCAGGGCACGTATGTGATCCACTTCGCCGCCCCGGCCGAGAAGGCCCTGGATCTGCGCTTCTCCGATCTCCCGGTCATGATGGTGACCGCCTACGGCGACGACGAGCGCCGCCGCCGCGCCGATGAACTGGGTGCTGTCGATTTCCTCGCCAAGCCGGTCGATTTCGACGCGCTCAAGCGCGGTTGCGCCAACTGCCAACCGCCGCGAATTGACAAACGAAGGGCGAGCGAATGGCGGTTTTTCACCCTTTGAAGAAACTCAGAGTGAGACGTCACCGTCGCTCGGCGTCAATGCGGGAACGGCCAGAGCCGCAGCTTCTCCTTGCCGATCGCCCACAGCCGCGCCAGGCCGTTCGGCTCGACGATCAGGAAGAAGACGATCAGCGCGCCGAAGATCATCGATTGCAGATTGGTCACCAGATTGACCGGAACCTCGAGCCCGGCGAGGCGCGGCGCGTTGTCGAGAAAGATCGGCAGCAGCACGATAAAAGCGGCGCCGAGGAACGAACCCAGGATGCTGCCGAGACCGCCGATGATGATCATGAACAAGATCTGGAACGAGCGGTCGATCTCGAAAGCGCTGGCCTCGACGGCACTCGTATAGATGAAGGCCCACATCGCGCCGGCGATGCCGCAGTAGAACGAGCTCAGGGCAAAGGCGAGCAGCTTTGTGCGCAGCGGGCGGATGCCGATGATCTCGGCGGCGACGTCCATGTCGCGGATCGCCATCCAGGAGCGTCCGATGCGGCCGCGCACCAGACCCTTGGCGGCGAGTGCCAAGAGCACGACGACGGTCAGGACGAACAGGTATTTCGCCCGCGGGTCGGCCTCGGCACCGGTGACGTAAACCTGGCCGAAAACCGCGCGCGGCGGCGCGCTAATCACGCCCGAGGCGCTGTAGTTGTAGAACCACGGGAATTTGTTGAACAGCCAGATCAGGAAGAACTGCGACGCAAGCGTCGCCACCGCGAGGTAGAAACCCTTGATCCTGAGGCTCGGGAAGCCAAACAGCACGCCGACGAGCGCGGTAATGATGCCGGCGATGATCAGGGCGAGGACGATGTTGAGCCCGGGGAAGGCGGTTGTGAGCTTGTAAGTCGCGAAGGCGCCGACCGCCATGAAGCCGCCGGTGCCGAGCGACACCTGCCCGGCGTAGCCGGTCAGCAGATTGAGGCCGAGTGCGGCCAGCGCGTAGACGAGGAACGGGATCATGATCGTCAGCAGCCAGTACTCGGAGCCCACCGCGGGGATCACCAAATAGGCCGCGGCAAGCGCCGCAAACATGAACCAGCGGTCCTGGCGGATCGGAAAGATCACCTGGTCGGCGGCGTAGCTCGCCTTGAACTGGCCGACCTCGCGATAGATCATCTGTGCCTCTCCGACTCACACCCAGAAAGTTGCTGTCATTGCGAGGAGCGAAGCGACGAAGCAATCTCGACCAGAAGGCGCCTGACCGGCACGAGATTGCTTCGCTTCGCTCGCAATGACAGTGGCACAGGCATCCTCACACCCGCTCGATGATGCGCTCGCCGAACAGGCCTTGCGGCCGGAACAGCAGAAAGACGAGCGCCAGAGCATAGGCGAACCAGTCCTCGATCGCGCCGCCGAAGGCCGGTCCCCAAAAGACTTCGGCGACTTTCTCGCCGACGCCGATGATCAGGCCGCCGACGATCGCACCCGGCACCGAGGTGAAGCCGCCGAGGATCAGCACCGGCAGCGCCTTCAGCGCCACCAGCGAGATCGAGAACTGCACGCCGAGTTTGCTGCCCCACATAATTCCGGCAACGAGCCCGACGACGCCCGCGACAGACCAGACGATGACCCAGATCGAGCGGAGCGGAATGCCGACCGACTGCGCCGCTTGGTGGTCGTCCGCCACGGCGCGGAGCGCGCGCCCTATCGTGGTGCGCTGGAAAAAGAGGGCGAGTGCCGCGACGAGCGAGCCCGCGACCGCGGCGGCGACCAGATCGAACTCGTTGACGAGCACGCCGCCGATGATCAGCGGCGCCTTAGGGATGCCGATGTCCAGCGGATGCACATCGCTGCCCCAGAGGAGCTGGCCGAAGCCGTCAAGGAAAAAGGCGAGGCCGATCGTCCCCATGAACAGGATGATCTGCTCCTGATTGACGAGGGGGCGCAGCATCAGCCGTTCGACCGCGACGGCGAGCAGGACCATGACCGCAGCGGCGAGGACAAAGGCGCCCCAGATCGGCACGCCGCGTTCGATCAGCCCGACGAACGTCAGGGCGGCGAACAGCACCATCGTGCCCTGGGCGAAGTTGAATACGCCCGAGGCCTTGTAGATCAGGACGAAGCCGAGTGCCACGAGCGAGTACATGACCCCGGAGAGCAGCCCGCCGATGACGACTTCGAGCACGAATTCCGGATTGCTCCACATATTGGTGAACGGGGTCACGAAGACCGCCGCCAAGAGGTCCATCGCTTCGCCTCCTCAGCCCCCTCCCATTCCCTCCCCCGCAGGCGGGGGAGGGTTAGGGTGGGGGTTGCGCCCGCGCCACCCCGTGAGAGGCGGCGACGACCTCGGGGCTGGTGCGGACCTTGTCGGGTGGATCATCATTTCAAGGACGTGCCAATTTCACGTCGGCCGAAGAAATGCTGTCTGGGTAAGAGATGCCGAAATGAGAGCGGACGTAGTTGACCACCGCCGCCACCTGCTCGTCATCGAGCAGTGCGCCGAACGGCGGCATTCCCTTCGAGCCGTTCACGACGACGAGCACCGAGTATCCGGTCGCGGCAAGTTTTGGATCATTGGCCAGCGCCGGATAGGCGCCGGTCCCGACGGCACCCTGCGCGGCTGCCATGTGGCAGCCCTGGCACACGGTGCGATAGATCACTCCTCCATCGCGCTGCATGAAGTGCGATGGGCTCGTGAACGAGCCGTCGGACGACTGGGCGCCCGCGGCCGATGCAGCCGCCCCTGTGAGGACCATGGCGAGCGCCATGCCGCGCCACACGGCCAAGGTCTTGCCCTGATCTTCGGGTGACATGGTCAGCCCGCCACCACGCGCTGGTGCAGTCGCGAGATCGCGTCGAGCGAGGACAGAACCGCGCCCTCCTGCCAGGCCGGAATGTTGGAGGCGTGCTCACCGGCGAGAGCAATTCGCCCGTCGATGTCGCACAGGTCCTTGTAATGCTGTTTGCGCGCTTCCTCGGTCCACCTGCCGAAGCAGCCGAGCACCCAGGGGACCCGGTGCCAGCCGACCGCTATGCCGTTCTCGTACTCGGTCTCGTATTGCGGATGGATCTGCGCGCCATACTCGACCGCCTTCTTCAGGCGGTCCTCCGGTGGCAGTGCCGTGAACTCGTAAGCATACGGGCTGTCGAACACGTAAGCGCCGAGCAGCACCCCCTTGCCCGGGCTGCCATAGCTCGTGTTCGAATAGCCGATCTGCCAGATCGGCAGGTCCGTATAGGTGATGCCGCCATAGATCTCCTCGTCCTCCTCCCAAAAGCGGCGCTTGAATTGTAGGCCGATCTTGGCGGCTGCCCCGTAGGGCACCGCGTTGATCGCGTCCATCATCGGAGCGCCGACATCGAGATCGATCTGGTCGAGCACCGAAAGCGGGATCGTGCACAGGCACCAGTCGGCGGTCGCCGTCATCGGTGTGCCGCCCGTTCTGGCATCCACATAGGTCACGGTCACGTGCTTGTCGTCCTGTTTTATCGCCGTGACCTTGGCGTTGTAGCGGATCAGGCTGCCGATCTCGCGCACGAACGCCCTGGCGATCATGTCCATGCCGCCGACCGGCTGGAAGATCGTGGACTGGAACTCGTAGATTTGGCCGAGGGCGAGGCGAAACCACACCCGTGAGCGCAGGATCTCGGCAAACGGGAGCGGCTCGGACGGAACCGCCTCGTCCATCAGGCCGCCGCCCGGATCGCGCTGATAGCCGCGGCGGTCGCTGCTCAGCACCCCGGCCTTGTAGGCGTAGTTGTCGTCGAGCGCGCCCCATTGACGCAGCGCCTCCAGCAGTAGCTCCTTGTCCTCCGCGGTGACCGGCTGATCGAGCTTGTCCTGGCTCACCGCCTTGGCGAGGAGCTCAGCCACATTGCCGTGGAAGTCCGACGGGACGTGACGCAGGCGCTGTGGCTTGCCGCCGAAGGCATTCCGGGCGTGCAGATTGGCATTGTAGTTGACTTGGATGAACGGTTCGAGGCTGACGCCCAGGCGCTTGCAGTAGTTGAGGATGCCGCCATGGTGATAGGGAATCCGCCAGGGTCCAGGATTGAAGTACAGGTCCTTGTCGAAACCGCAGGTCTGCTCGAAGCCGCCGAGCTCGGTAAAGCGGTCGCCGCCGCGCAAGGACCAGCAGCGCCCGCCCGCGCGGTCGTTGTATTCGAGCACCTGCACCTTGTAGCCGACCTGATGGAGCTCGAGCGCCGCGACCAGGCCGGCAACCCCCGCTCCGAGGACCAGGACGGAGGCGCCTTTCGGGTCGCCCTCGAGCCGGATCGGCACCTTGTAGGTCGATTCGGCCGCGAGCCCTAGGGTGGTCATGGCCTGATACATCGCCGAGCTTCCGGCAGCGGTGCCGATCGTGGCGAGGAGACGCCGGCGGCTCATCTGCGCCTTGCGTTGTTCGGCCATGGCGCTTCCCTCCGACTCACGCTTGTTTTCTGGATTTGAGCTTCCTCAACGAAGTCCGTGGCGCGACCCCAGAGAGTCAGATGCGCCGCACCGGTCGCTTTGCCTTGCGGGCTCCAAGTTTCGTGGATATCGAGCGGCTGAGCAATCCGAAACCATTGCGCCATAGAAAGTCGTTGAGGGTGAGAAGCTGACGCTCACGCTCGCCACCTAGTATGCACCTGACCGTCACGACAGGAGCGGACGCGCGCTCGTCGCGGCGCGGCGGAGTCTCCGGCTCGACCTCGCTCGCCCCCGTTCGAGGCAGAGCGATGCGAATGGCTCGCCGTCGTTCCGAGATCAGCCGGCGTCCCGGCTTCGTCGATACCGGATGCGCGCGGCGTCGGTGCATTCGCCCGCTCCCCATCGCCCACCCTTTCGGCGACATCTCATGGATTGCCGATGCTCGCGGCCACTACATGTGAAGCCGAGCTTGCCTTCTTATTCCCCATTCCCCGGATGAGCTCACGGTTTTGCGAGCATTTGGTGCGATTCCGGTATAAGATACAACATCTTGTGCGAGATCGACCGAGGCGCGCATGGCGGACCCAACGGGTCAGTCGACGAGCGCCCCGCTGAGGCTCGATTTTAACCGCCGGCTGAAGCTGGAATTCCACGGCAGCGTGATCACCTCCGATGCGCGACTGCTCGCCTATCGCGAGTTGGACAACACGCTTGGCTTGACCGGCATGGTTGGTGACGTGCTCGCGGATCTGCGCACCGGCAAGAACGGTCGTCGCCTGTTCGTCAGCTTGCTGCGGCAATCGGTGTTCGGCCGGCTTGCCGGCTACGAGGACGTGAACGATGCCGAGCGGCTGTGCCGCGATCCGGCTATGCGCTGGGTGGTCGGCGATCGGGCGATCGAAGGGACGGCTGCATCGGCCAGCCAGATGAGCCGCTTCGAGACAGAGTGGCTGACCCGGCCGGAGAACCTCGCCGCCCTTGCCGATTTGACTCGCCAGTGGATCGACCCCGTGCACAGGCGGCGCCCGCCGAGGATCGTCGTACTCGACATGGATTCGAGCGAGAGCCCGACTCATGGCGAGCAGGAGGGGAGCGCCTACAACGGTCACTTCAGCTGCACCTGCTACCCACCCGCTGTTCGTATTCAACCAGCTCGGCGATCTGGAGCGGTGCGCGCTACGGCCAGGCAACGTGCACTCGGCCGACGGCTGGCGCGAGATATTGGAACCAGTCGTGTCGCGCTACCGGGGCAAGGGGACGCGGTTATATTTTCGAGGCGATGCGGCCTTCGCCAACCCGGAGATATACGAATTCCTCGAAGTTGAAGGCACCGGCTACCGATCCGGTTTCCAGCCAACCGGGTCTTGCAGGAAAAGATTGGATACCTGCTCAAGCGCCCGGTCGGTCGACCGCCGCATGAGCTGCGCCGCTACTATGCCAGCTTCGGCTACCAGGCGCAGAGCTGGAAGAAGCCCCGCCGAGTGGTGGCGAAAGTCGAGTGGCATCCAGGCGAGCTTTATCCGCGGGTCGGCTTCATCGTCACCAACCTGGCACGCCCGGCCGAGCGCGTTGTCGCCTTCTACAACCAGCGCGGCACGGCGGAGCAATGGATCAAGGAAGGCAAGAGTGGACGCGGCTGTCATGCCGCACGTTCGGCGACAACGCCGTCCGCCTCCAGCTCCATGCGCTCGCCTACAACCTCGGCAACCTCATGCGGACGCTGGCGATGCCCAAGGCGGCGGAGCCATGGTCGCTGACCAGCCTGCGCGAGAAGCTAATCAAGATCGGCGCGAAGGTCGTCAGCCATGGCCGCTACGTCACCTTCCAGATGGTCGAGGTCGCGGTGCCACGACAGATGTTCCAGGAAATCCTGTCACTGATCGCCCGATTGCGGGCACCGCCCGCGCCAGCATGAGGAGCGCGGGGATCAGATGTGACAAGCGGCGACAGCGAAGGTGCGCCTCGATGCAAGCAAAGCAGCACGTTTCAGCGCCTCAGCGCAGTCAACTGATTGGTTCGACTCTTGCTGCGCACGCAGAGCGCGATTTGCCGTTGCCCGCGCCGGGCGAAGGTGCGATCCCTGGCCCCACAACCACGCCGAATCCGGGGAATGTCAGCTAAATGATCGAAAAGGTCCTTAGGTCGTGAGATCGCCATGAAACGCGACATCGAATTCAAGCACGGGGACAGCGTCATTGTCGTGGAGGTCGAAGAAGCGACACCGCGAGGGGACCAGCTCGGCTCAGTTGGAGGCACGGTCGCCAAGGCAAAGCAGTCCTTTGAAGAGGCGGTCTCAGGCATCCGACCAATCGCCGAAGCCATCTTGGGGCAGGTGGCCGCACTCACCCCGGAAAGCGTCAGCGTCGAGTTCGGCATCAAGTTCAGCGCACAGGCCGGTGTGATCCTCGCGTCTTCTGCCGCAGAGGGCAACTGCAAGATAACGCTTTCCTGGAAGCCGAAAGGCGCTGCCTGAACGAGCGATGGCCGAGCCTTACCAACGGCCCGTCGCCCGCATTCGTGATGCCGATGGGTCCGTCGTCGGCGCGGGGTTTGTCGCGCCTCGGGGTGCGATCGTCACTTGCGCTCATGTCGTGAACGATGCGCTGAGGCGCGACAAAGATGAGCCGAGCAAGCCGGAGGCAAGCACCTCCGTTGCGATCGATTTACCGTGGGCGGATGATCGCAAATACAGCGGGAGAATAATCGATTGGCGACCGCCGGTGCAGCCTAACTTCGGCGGCAATCCCTGCGTGGATATCGCGGTTTTGAGCGTCGACGCACCGGTCCCGAAGGCTTCTGCAGTAACCCCGCAGCCGCCGGCCACGGTGCCGGAGAATACCATTTTCCATGTGATGGGATTTCCGAACGGAGCGCCCGCCGGAGCTCCGTTCAAAGGCGAGGTTCGCGCCACGGATGCCCGCGGCTGGCACCACGTTGAGGCCGATCGGGCGTTCGGGCGAACGCTCGAGCCCGGCTTTTCGGGAGCGCCGGCGATCGGGATGGACGGAAGGCTTTTGGGGATAGTCGACATCGTAAACCCCGAGGAACGGCGCGGCGTGCTGATCCCGGTCGAAGCGTTGATGCGCGCATGGCCCGTACTCGCCGAGCCCTACCGGGGTCTCGATGCGTTCCGCGAGGAAGATGCCGCTTATTTTTTTGGCAGAGAGGCGTTCGCGGAGCGGCTTTGGCAAAGCTTTGAGCGTCACCCGGTCACACTGCTGGTCGGACCTTCCGGCTCGGGCAAATCGTCTCTGATAAACGCTGGATTCCTGCCTTTACTGCGACGCCGCGGGAGCTGGCATCTGGTCCGCATCAGGCCTGGCGATCGGCCGATAGCGCAACTCGCTCGGGGACTGGTGATGGCCCTGCAGCCCGGCATCAGGCCATTGGAATTGGCTGACCAAGTCAAGATACGCGAAAAGGAATTGCTAGAGGATCCGTCTCAGCTATTGAATTACGCTGTGTCGTTTCAAGAAATTGACCACCGTCAAGTTTGCCTGGTGGTAGATCAATTCGAAGAGACTTTCACACTCGCGCAAGTCGCGCACCCTGAGCAACACAAAGCGCTGCTTGCTGGGCTGGCAATGATCGGAGGACACAGCAAAAACCCGGCGATCCGTGCCGTCCTCGGCATGCGGTCGGATTTCCAGACATTGCTACAGGCGGACGACGCGGCGACGGGACTTATCAAAGCGATCGATGGAGATCCGACGATCCTGCTGCGACGCCTGGACCCTGGCGAACGTCAGAGAGTCATCCAAGGGCCGCTCGATCGGCTTGAGGTGAGCCTTGAGGATGGTTTGCTCGGCCGTTTGATAGACGATATTGCCAATAACCCCGATGCTCTGCCCTTGCTGGAGTTTGCTCTGTCGGCTCTCTGGGCGCGGCTGCGAATCGACGGACGAGGAAGATACCTTACCCATGCCGCCTATGACGAGATCGGCGAATTATCGGGAGCGGTGGCTCAATATGCGGATGCGGTGGTGGACAGCCTCAAAGTCGATCTCGGTCGGGTCAAGCATTTGTTCCTTGAATTGGTCCGCGTGTCCGATATAGCGGAGCAAGATGTACGCCGCCCCCGAGCAAAAAATCATCTCGACGCAATCGACCTGAGCCTCTGGCCGCTCGCTCGGGACTTGGCCGGCAAACGCCTTCTAGTTGCGACCGATGAGCCTGGCGTCGACATCGTCCACGAAGCGCTGTTCCGCCGGTGGGGCCGTCTCGCCGAGTGGATCAACGAAGACCGTGATTTCCTTCGCTGGCGCCAGCGCCTTGAGGAACGGCTGCGAGACTGGGAGGCTTCGGGACGCGACCCAAGCCAGCTCTTGAAAGGGCCCATGCTCGACGATGCGACCGCACGGCTAGAAGCTAATTACGGCGGGCTGAAAGACACGGAAGTCGAGTTTATCCGCGAAAGCCAAACAGAAGCGACGGCCGAACGCGTCAAGCGTGAATGCGACGACTTGTGGGAGCGACTCGAGCTCAACTGGGAATACAACGAGGTGGAGTCTCACGAAGCGCAGGCCTTAATGGCGCTCGCTTCGGCGTCTAAGGAGGTGAAGCTGAGCTTTCTGACCTCGGCGGCGGGGAACGTATCGCGCGCTCGCCGCTTCAACCGCGCGCCTGAAGTTGTCTTGCGGAGTTACCCAACTTATTTTCCCGAGGATAGTTGAGAACGAAAGTCCCTTGGCCTGAATAACGACGTAACAAATCTCTTGATACGTCAGGCTCACGCTGCGGCGGCAACGTCGCGCCATCTCCCTATCCGGTTGAGGCAGGTGCCGCGCCATTGACGTGAAAGCCGTCGACGAGCTGGCGGTAGGTGATGGTCGGACGGGTGGCGGCGCGGCGGAGCAGGAAATTGGCGAGATCGGCGATGCGGCGTCGGCGATTTACACCGTCGCCGCCCAGCTTACGCAGCAAACGGTCCAGTGCTGCCGATGTGTTCGCGATCCGGCCGTACTCCCGCACCTCGCCGCGCAGGCCGCCTCCCGCCGCCGCGACAACAATGGTTTCCTTGTGAACATCAAGTGCAACGTAAGTGATACGCTCCGCCATGACCCGTCTCCTATGCATGAGGCTCGGCACCGGCCAATCCGGCGCAACCCTCGTTACCTGCATACTGGGAGACGCGTCGCTCCGTACTCAGGCGGACATGTGGTCTAGTGAGCTTGCTAATCTCGACCAATGCGTTCCTTTGCCGGCCGCTGGATCACCACGATTTGCAAAGGATCAGTGCCCAGTGCGGCGGATCAGCGTGGCCCAGCGGTCGAGGATCGGGAAGATCTTGTCGCGCTCTTCCGAAAGCAGCATCGGGACCACGCGGGCGACACCCATTTCTCGATAGCGGGCGAGCTCGCCCTCATCCTCGGCCGGATTGAACAGGGTGACCGGCAGGGTTTCCGGATCGCGCCCGGCATCGCGCGCCATCTGCCGGTATTTCTCCAGCACATCGAGCAGGCCGGAGCCCGTTCGGCCGACCGGACACCAGCCGTCGCCATAGCGGACGGCACGGCGCGCGGCCTGCGGAAAGCCGCCGCCGACCAGGATCGGGGGGTAGGGCTTCTGCACCGGCTTGGGCCAGGTCATCATCTCCGGAAAATCGACCATGTCGCCGTGATATTCGGCCTTGGACTTGGTCCAGATCTCCTTCATCGCCTCGATCCGCTCGCGCATCAATTTGAAGCGGCTTTCGAACACGGTGCCGTGGTCCTCCATTTCATCTTGGTTCCAGCCGCCGCCAACACCGAACAGAAAGCGGCCGTTCGACACCAGATCAACCGAGGCGACGAGCTTGGCCGTATGGATCGGGTCGCGTTGCTGTACCAGGCACACGCCGGTTCCGACCCTTAGCTTGGTCGTGGCGATCGCGGCGGCGGTCAGCGAGACGAACGGGTCCATCGCGTCGTAATAGCGCTTCGGCAACTCGCCGCCGCCCGGAAACGGCGTCTTGCGCGACGTCGGTATATGCGAGTGCTCGGGCGCCCAGACCGACTCGAACCCGCGCTCTTCGAGCGCCTTGGCGAGGTCGACCGCCGAGATCGCGTAATCGGTAAAGAACATCAATGCGCCGAAATCCATTCCATCCTCCCGCTGATGGGGCTCTCGCCCCGTTGCCCGACAACTTAGGCTTCGGCGAGATCGAGCCAGCGCTTGATGTGGATCTCGCCGAGCTCCGCGCGGATCAGCGCGACATCGTTTTCGATCTTGCGAGGTGGTAGGCGCGAAGGGGAATCGAACCCCTGACCTCTCCCATGTGGTGGAAGCGCTCTGCCACTGAGCTACGCGCCTATCGCAAATTCTCTCGAGTAATGGTGGGGGCGACGGGGATTGAACCTATAACGTCACCCGTGCGGATGGTGCCCTTTCCGCTGTGCTACGCGCCCGTCCCCGACCCTTTGCATTTAGGAGAGCCCTCGGAACCCTGTCAAGGCGGTGGGCGCAGTTCCCTCAGGGCATCAACTACCGGGACCGGAGACTCCTGCGGCAGGAAATGCCGGGCGATCGGGGCGATGCGGCGCTGATAGGGCCGGCTCAAAGAGGCGCGCGTGGCCCTCGGAATTCTCCGGCGGGGAAACCCCGTCGCGGGCGCCGTGCAAGACGATCGTCGGCACCGCGACCTCGAGGAAGGCCGTCTCGCCGCCATCGGCGAGTCATCCTCGCAAGGTTGAAACGTCGATGGTTTAGTTCATCGGCATGCCCTTCCTCGATGGATCGGCGAGAGTAGAGCGCGGCTCCGCAGTGCGAAACACCCGGGCGTCGCGGTCCTCGGCAGCGGCTGCCAGGTGCTGCTGCCCGGCTTCGTCAACGCCCACCACCATATCGGCCTGACCCCGGTGCAGCTGCGCCCGCCCGGCACCGCTCGAGCTGTGGTTCGCGACCCGGCTGGTGGCGCGGCGGGTCGATCTCTATCTCGACACGCTCTATTCCGCCTATTCCGCCTTCGAGATGATCGCATCGCGTATCACTACCGTGAAGCATCTGCACGGCCGGCTGCCGGGCGGTCTCGCCGCGGTCGAGGCCGGCGCCGACGAGGTGATCCGCCTACGAAGACATCGGCATGCGCGTCTCCGACCCGTTCGCGTGCCGCCCACGGTGGCGATAGGGCGCAGCACGTTTCGGCTCGCGCGATGTTTGTCGCCGCGGTAGAGTCGCACCGGGTGGCGGGAGATCAAGGATGCCGATGCATGTCGTCAACTCGGCGCAGCTAACGTGCTCGTTCGGCACCTCGCCGTCGAGCTTGGTTGTGCTGCCGGTGCATAAAGAGGAAATCGAGAACCAGTTCGCGGCAAACATCATGGACCACGTTCCGATGGTCAACATCATGCCGTTCGGCTTGTGCATGAGCATCGCCAACCCGCAGGTTGCTTCCGCGACTGCGGCGGCGCTTGGCGTATTGACGCCGCAACCCTGCATCCCGGCCACCAGCTCGTCGTGGACACCGGGGTCGCCTACGGTGATTCTCGATAATCAGCCGGCGCTCGACAATCTCTCGATCTGCATGTGCAACTGGGCCGGTGTGATCACAGTGTCCGACCCGGGTCAGAGTTCGACGCAGATCCCCTGACTGCCGCCTCAGGAGAGCGCGCGCGGAAAGGCGTCGGTTCGTCTGAAGAGCTGCAAGCCGGTCGTCGGGTAGCGCCGCGACACCCGCAGTGCGTTGCGCATAGTATTGCGCGTCACCACAACGAACAGATCCGGGGCATATTCGGCGGGTATCGCAGCTAACCCGTCCCTCCCCGCGAGCCAGTAGCCGATCGTGAGCTGGACGCCCTTGATCTCGACGATCTCGTATCCACGCAGCAGCAAATCAGGAAAATAGGGGCTGGTCTCGGCGAGCGGCAGCGCGATCTCGATGCGCCCCTCGAGGCTGGCCCCTGCCGGCACGCGGCGGGCAAGTGGCAAGACCGCGACCGCGATCCGGCGATCGGTTGGCAGCGGCGCGGCGAACTTGCCGATGATCGCGTCCCCGTTGTCGCTCGCGATGACTATCGCCGCGGTCTCGTTTGCCCGCGCCGCGCCGCTTGCCGGGTCGGCGGCGGGCAGGGCGTGCATCGCGTAGACCTCGTCGCTGCCCTGATTTTCCAGGGTATAGGGAAACATCAAGACGTTGCCCGCCTTCGACGGGCGGCAGTTGAGGCGTAGCGCCGCGGTCCTGACATCGCTCATCGGTCGGCCTCCGCCTCGGTTCCCCAGTCGGGGATTGAGGGATCGCTCTTGCCCGCGGCGTTCAAATTCGCCTGGCGCAGCATCATCAACAGCACCGCGACGCTTGATGGCGAGCGCGGGTCGCCGTGCCCCGGCCAGTCGGCCGGGTTGTAAACGATAGTGCTGCCGCATCCAGCGCCGGTGCCCCGCAGCACGGTGGTGCTCCCTTCTGCTTTTCCGACCGACGAACTCGGCGATGTTGCCGCGACGATGTCGTCGGGTACGATCCATGCGTTCGGCGGCTCGGTCGGAGGCTCCGGCTTCGTGATCCAGATGGTGTGGCCAATCGCGTCGCCCCGCCGCAGCGCGTCCTCACCCTCCGGGGTGTGGACGATCCGGCCGAGGTCGCCCACGACATCTCCGACAAAGCGCACGTCGTCGGGGGCGATCTTGATCCGCCCGAGTCCGATCGCAAAGCTACCGTCGTCGTCCCGGAACACGCGGATCGCCTCGCCGGGACGAGCCGTATAGGAGGGTCGGACGCTGTTCGCCATCGCTCGTAGACGGATTACTTGGGCGGGGTCAGGGTGTCGCCGGGATCGGCCGCGATCGGCTCCGCGGGCGCGGCCACCGTGGGGTCGTTGGTGTTCACGGGCGAGGGGGAATCCGGGTCTGCCGGGGTTGGCCCACTGCCGGAGTTGATCTTGACCGCCTGGGAGGCCAGGATCGCGGTAGAGGTAATCACGATAGACGACGGGGTAATCACGATCGAGCTTTGGCCAACCCTTAGTGAGATGTTGTTCTTCGCGTTCAGCACGATCGTATCGCCCGCGTCGATCGTGGTCTTCCCACCGACCTTGGTGTTCCAATTTATGTTGATGGTCTGGTTCGAACTCTTTTTGACCAGGATCTCATCTCCTCCGTCGATGATCGTGGTGCGGCGCGGGTCCCCGCTCGAGACCCCGACATGTAGGTAATAGTCGCCGCCGACGGCAGCCTTCATGTCTCGCTTGAGGTCGAGCAACATGTCTCCCTTTATGTTCCCTGTGCCCACCGCCAGTTCGTAATTCTGCGCAACCCGAGTGTGCATCGACCCCGGCGGGTCCGCATCATCGTCCTTTCCGACGCGCAGGTGATAGTTTTTATAGACTTCGGTGATGAAATCGCCACCGCACTTCTTGGGGTCCTCTCGACGCTGGCCGCCGATGCTTAGGTGGCGGCTGCCATGTGTCGTATCGTAGTAGGTGCCCATCACCGTTACATCCATCCGGCCCTGCGAGCGCATCAGATACTGCTCGTGCTGCGGGTCGTCGTCGAAACGGAGCAGATGAAAGCGGTCCTTGTCGGTCGACTTCAACGGCGTGGTGCGGGTCTTGATCCCGCTGCGGCTAAAGTTTGCGCTACCGGTGTTGTGAAGATCGGAAAGGTGGTCCAGATTTTTGTTCGCGGTCTTCGGGTCCGGAAACGGCAGATTGGTCTTGCTCCGATCGGCGTTGTAGACGCGCCCTGTGATAATCGGCCGCTCCGGATTGCCGTCGAGAAATTCGACGATCACCTCTTGGCCGATGCGAGGAAGGAACTGGCTCCCGAAATGTCGTCCGGCCCATCCCTCGGAAACTCGCACCCAACAGGTGTTTTGGTCAGAGGTGAGGGGATTAAGATCAAAGTGCTCGGGAGACGACCATGGCGTGGGTAATTCTCCTTGCTTAGCGGGCGGCCCCGGATCCCACGGGAAACGGACCCGCACTCGGCCAAGGGCATCGGCATAAAGGTCCTGAACGCTGGTGTCGATGCCGTCCGGGCCCACCACCAGAGCGAGATGCGGCCCGTGGACGATCGGTTGCGGTCCGGCCGGCGGGGTGGGAGCCACCGGATAATAGGTGCTCGACGCGGGACGCTCGAGCGCGGCAAATGTATTGGAGTAGGCACCTTTGTTCTGTGTGAGAACCTTATCGATGTCGGTGATCAGCAGCGGGATTAAGGCAGTGATGCCAACCTGAGTGATGCCACCGGAGAAGAACGAAATGAAATCCGAGTAGTTGGGCAAGTCCGGGCCATGCGGGTAATACGCTTCATAGAACACGCGGGCCTGCTCGTTCTGCAGATAATTGTTCAGGCCGGCGGCGGCAGCCCCCGAAAAGAAGTCCACTGTCGACCGCTTTGACTGAAACGGGCTGAAAAACAGGTCGCGGAAGAAGAAGTTCAGTACGTCGGTTCCGGTCGTGGTCTTATAGCTGTTTTCGTAGGCGCTGATGTCCATGTGGGTGATCAGGTAATCGCCCGGCTCTCCCCGCGAATTCTGATCCGCGGTGATCGTGAAGGTTCGGCCAGCCTTGAAGGTGGGATTGAGCGTGGCGCCCGTGATCTTGGATGAAAGCACGCGCTGCTGCTGCATGCGGGTATCCGCGTAATCCTTGATGTTGCGATCCCCCTGCCCATTGGCAGCGCCGACCTCCTTGGCACCCGGGTCATTCTCGAACTGGCCGGGGAACTCCTCGGTTTGGAAGAACCCAGCGACCGACGGGTTGCCCGCCAGGACATTATTCGGATCGGAGAGTTTTTCCGACTTCAGGATGGGCTGTTTCGGATTTAGGATGTTGAAATTGCCGTACCAACTGTTCTGCGTGACCGGATTCGTCAGCCGGTGGAAGTTCGCGACTGTCGCGTTTTGCGGGGCGTGGTAGTCGATTTCCGGGTCGTTGTCGGTGATCTTATGGGTACTGATATCACACGGCTTGAAACCCGAGAACGGCAGCCGCCCGAGCACCATTGTGGTATTCTCTGCCATCATGATCTGGTCACCGCCGGGCACCGGGTCATTGGCCGGTCCCGTATTCGGCTGCGCTTCATTGTTGTCGAAGATATACCAGATGCCGAAGCGCTCCATGAGGCGTGTTAAAAAGCCAAATGTACTCTCACCATACTGGACGCAGTACTCCATCTTTTGAAAATCACTCGATTTCAGTCGCGACGAATCATACAGGAAGTTCGGAAAGCGAGAGTTCATATCGCCAAGCAGGGCGTTGATGATCGTCACGACATCCTGGCCCTCGAAGATCCGGAATGCAGTCTGACGCCCAAGCATCTGGACGGCAGGAAGCAGCGTTGCCTTGTAGACGGACAGGTTATCCTGCTGGCCGCCCGGGTTGAACGTTCCGGTCAGCTCGAACCGGGAGATCATGCCGGTTCTGTGGGTGTAATCGGTATCCTTCGGGCCCGTCAGGATGCCGATCCGCGCCATCGTTCCGATCAGGCTGGCCGCGGGGTTGTCGGCGAGGTCCTCGATATCCCTGGATGAGCTCACCATCTCCAATTCATATGAGAAGGGCATGGAAATGCCCTCCGGACCGGTCAGCTTTGTCGGCTGGAGGACGTCGCTGCCCATTACCGTGTCGAGCGTCAGGACCTTGTTGACCATGCTGAGCTGCTCCTCAGATCGTCCCGTTAGTCATCAACCTGTTTGCTTGCTCGTATCGCCCGGTGAGGTGACGGTGATGGCGCCAGCCCACATCCATGAGAGCGGCTGATACAGCAATCTGTTGCGGCTCACCGTATAGCATGGCGGAATAGAACCTTGATCCGCCGGGTGGCCCGGCCCATCAGCTGTGTGGTGCCGAGGCTATCGTTATTCACCTCGCCGGTAACGATCGCGTCGAAACCCGGGTTCTTCGGCCGCGCGTGCCGCCGTCTTGACCTCGTAGGCGCGCCACCCCAAGCCCAGTCGATCTGCGGTCCTCCCTATCCTTCACTCCGGGGCCGAGCTGTACCGTCCTCCACTTTACGCCAAACACCCAAACATCTTAGCCAATATTCCCCGATTCCGGGTGCCGATGAGGGACACCGTCTCGCTTCGGGCCGCCGGCGCAACAAGCGTCGCCCATGACGCGCCCAGGGAAGTGACAGCCGAGGATTGTCTGCCTGGCGGCACTGGAACTGGTTGCTGTGTCGTCGTCAAGGCGTACCTCTCCTCTCACGGTCCGCGCCTCCCGACCTCAAGCCCCCATGCAGGGGCGGGTAGCGCCCGCAGCTGGGCGATCTGCACCAACGTTCCTTGAACATCTGCCGCCACACGGCGACCTCGGCCATTTAGAAGGTGACGTAGCGGCCGCGGCTGAAAGCCTTGGCGCCGATCTTGATCAGCTTCCTGCCGCACGCTGGTCAGCGACCACGGTTCCACGGTTTGTTTTGGCATGGCGCCCTCCACAGCGCGGACGCTCCGACGCCCCGGAGCGGCCTCACTCAAATATCTCGCGGGGCTCCGAATACATGTGAGCTGCTTCACATCACCGGCGATTTATTTTGCGGGAGCGGATTTGCCATCGCATTCCACCTGTCCACGTGACAATCCCCTGTCATCAGCTATGATAGACTTCAGGATGTTGCTCGGTAAGAGCGTGCATACCCGGCGTGCCTATCGGCTTAATGTCCAACGCTTGAGGGCGAAAAACGGAAAAATGCTCTCGAGGATCTGGCGTGCCCAGGGCAGCCGGTCGTCGCGATCGAACCTATCGCCGAAAAAGCACATGAGGTCGACCGGGGAGAGGACTGAGGGGCGACGGACTGATGGAGGTGCGCCGCGTGCAGGCCTGAGCGTACCATCGAGATTTCGCAAAAGCGTGATCTCTCCGCCTGTTGTATAGTTTCCGGGAGCCGAAGGGGTGCTCTGCTCCGTTAGGAACGCGGCCCGATGACGCTGACCCTCAACATCCTGCGCTGCCCCGATGCGGTGCCGCCGCAGACGCGTACGGTAGCGGGGGGCGAGTTCTCGATCGGCCGCGGCGCCGGGAACGATTGGGTATTGCCTGATCCGGAACGGTTTTTGTCGAACCGCCACTGCCTGCTCGCCTACCGCTCGGGCGGCTGGCAGATCGCCGACCTCTCGACCAACGGCACCTATCTGAACGGCGAAGCCGAGCCGATCGGCCATGGCCAGCCGCGCGATCTGCGTGACGGCGACCGGTTGCGGCTCGGCGCCTACGAGATCGAGCTGCGCATCGCCGAGAGCGCGATGCCGCGGCGCGCACCGACCGGGCGGGACGACCCTTTCGCACTCGATCCGTTTGCGCCGCGCGCCGCGGCGGCCGTCGGACCACTCGACCAGGATTCCTTGCTGCGGCCCGGCCCCGAACAGAATCCCTTCGCCCCGGGTCTTGCCCCGCCCTCGATCAGCCTGCCGGCCGACTACGATCCGCTCGCACCGGAACCCGGCGAGGCGCCTTTTGGCGGCCCGGCGCAGCCCGATCATTCGCCGCAT
>DATEQL010000241.1:0-5009 GCA_035272665.1 Allostellaceae bacterium | reverse complement strand
GACCTTTTACCGATTCGGTCTCGTCATGACTGCGTTTGTCGTGCCACAGACGCTGACTCGTCTCCAGGGCTTCCGGATAGAGCAGATCGCAGATGCCAACATCTGGACGTTCTGGGCTCAATGTTTCAGCTTCCCACTCGCCTGGTTATGGGCGTCACGCGGCGAACCGCGACATCCCTTGTCGCTCGGGCTCCTGCTCTTCGCGGCCGGCGCGTTCGTCTGCACCTATTTGACACCACAATGGCAGGCCGGTGACTTCCGCTTTGCGTTGATTTTGGTCGGTATCGGGCAGGGCCTTTTCCTGGTGCCGACCCTGTTCTACGCGACGCGCGATGTGAAGCCGGAGCAAGGACCCACCGCGGCGGCACTGTTCAACCTCAGCCGGATCGTCGGACAGACATTCGGCATTGGTGTCGTCAGCGCGCTGATCACGTATCGCGAGGATTTCCATTCCGCCGTCCTGGTGGAAAGCGTCAACAACGCCAATTCCGCCATGGCCGAACGCTTTAATGGTCTCGTGGCGAGCTTCCTGGCGACGCATGGCGATGCCGCAGTCGCGAGCAAGCAGGCATGGGAGTCGCTGTCGGCTATGCTTTCCAATCAGGCCTATGTGCTGGCGTTCGCCGATGCGTTCGTCATCGTTGCGGCGGTATTAGCAGTGTCGGCGCTGCTCGTATTGATGCTGCCGTCCTTGCGCCCGACGAAGTCCGGTGATGCCGAAACTGGTGCGGCGCCAGCGCTGTTGAAGACGGCGAACGAAACAGGGGGCCGGAGGTGAACGCTGGTTTGAAGCGTATTGCAGTGGCGCTCGGGCTGATCATCGTGCTGGTTCCGGCCGGCTATTATCTTTGGCGCTGGTACGATCGCTCGCGCGAGGTGCAAACGACCAATGACGCATACGTCCGAGGTGAGATTACCGATCTCAGCTCCCGCGTCAGCGGCTACGCAGTCGAAGTTCTGTTCGACGACGGCATGCCGGTCAAAGCGGCAGACGTCGTGGTGCGGATCGACCCGCGCGATTACCGCATGGCGGTCGAAAAAGCTGAAGCGGCGCTCAATCAGGCCAAGGCCGATTTGGCGGCAGTAGTGGCCAGCCTTGAACTGGGAAAATCGAAGGTCTCCGTAGCGGAAGCAGCTCTGCGCTCCGCGGGGGCTCAGGCGAAGAATTCCGACACCACCTTGACGCGTGCGGCTATTCTGGCCAAGGACAGATTTGGAACACAGGCCGCGCTCGACGACGCCCAGGCGGCAGAGGTGAAGGCCCATTCGGAGGTCGATCAGGCGACCGCCAACCTCGCCTACGAGAACCAGCAGCTCGTAGTAATCAACGCGAACGAAGCCGTGGCCAAGGCGCGGGTCGATTCGGCCGAAGCGGCCTTGCTGGCGGTGAAGTTTGCACTTGCGGATACCGCGGTGTGGGCGCCGATCGACGGCATCGTCGCCAATCGCAAGACGCGCGTCGGCGAATACGTTGCGGCCGGTACGCGCATGCTCTCCGTCGTCCCGATTAACGATCTCTGGGTAGAGGCCAATTACCGCGAGACCCAAATCGGCCGCATGAAGGTCGGCGATCCGGCCCGTATCGACGTCGATACTTATCCCGGCAGGCCGATCTGCGGCTATGTCGAAGCGATCCTGCCGGCGGCGGGGTCGGAGTTTGCGCTGATCCCAGCCGACAACGCCACGGGCAATTTCACGAAAATAGTACGCCGCTTCACGGTGCGCATCCGTTTCAGTCCACGCGACGCCAACGCCGCTCTCGCCCGTCCCGGCATGTCGGTGGAAACCGCGGTAGCGGTTTCCACGCCCGACAACTCCTCTCCAACCGAGCGAGGCAACCGGGTCGGCTGCTCGTTCGATCCGTCGAAAGATATCGTCGAACGGACCCTGACTAAGCTACCAGAGCATCCCGGGTTGGGCCGCGCCCGTCCTCAGGGCTCTCCCGGCACACAGGTTCCCGTACCGCCGGCACGCTAGCCCCCTGGCTACCAATCCTGAGCCAGCAACCCGATTGGATCGAGATCGCGCCGACTCACGGTAGCCCCGGAGGCTTCACTTCTGCATCGCCTGGGTGACGGCACCGCCGGTGGCGGTGCGCGCTCCGTCGACGACGTATTGCGCGCCGGTGATCGCCGAGGCAAGGTCGGAGCACAGGAACAGGACGGTGTTGGCGATCTCGTCGGGCGTGACGTAGCGGCCGATCGGGATGGCCGACTGATAGCGCCGGCCCACACTCGCCGGGTCGGCGGGGTTGAGCTGCGCCTCGAGCGAGTGGATCATCCGGGTGTCGACCGGGCCGGGGCACACCGCGTTTACCCGGATGCCCTGGCGGGCAACTTCGCCGGCAGCGGTCTTAGTCAAGCCAATCACCGCGTGCTTCGAGGCGACATAGGCCGGCATTCCGGGGGTGGCGACGAGCCCCGCAACCGAGGCAGTGTTGACGATGGCCCCCCGTTTCTGCTGCAGCATGACGGGCAAGACGTGGCGCAGGCCGAGAAACACACCCTTGACGTTGACCCCGATCACTGCGTCGAACATGTCCTCGTCATATTCGGCGGTGTGCGCCCATTTGCCTTCGATCCCGGCGTTGTTGAAGAAGCAGTCGATCGCGCCATAGGCGTCGAGCGCGGCCCTGACATAGGCCTGCACCTCGGCCGATTTGGTGACGTCGGCGGCGACAAAGCGCGCCTCGCCGCCCTGCTGCCGGATGATCCCGGCGGTTGCCTCGCCGGCCACGCTGTCGCGATCGACGATCACCACTTTAGCGCCGCTGTTAGCGAAACCGAGTGCGGTGGCGCGGCCGATGCCGTTCCCGGCGCCGGTGATCAGCGCGACCTTGCCGGTGAAGTCCAGATTCATCTCATCCTCCCATCATGTTTAGCCTACTCTCGCTCACTCCCTCGCCCCCTCCCATCCCCTCCCCCGCGTGCGGGGGAGGGGATGGGAGGGGGCGAGCACTGGGGTAAGGGTCGGGCCGGTCAGGCTCTTCGGCCGATCTGCCGGGTCCACTGTTCGAGCGCGACGAGCAGATCGCGAATGAGGCCACGCCCGACCTCGTCGGTGAAGCGGCCTTCGGCGTCGAACTTGGTATGCGCCTGGCCGATCAGCACCTCGGGCTTATTCAGCGGATGCATGTCGAGAAAGACGCAACAGCGGCGCAGATCGTGCTGCGCGCGTGCCGTGCCGGCCATCCCGGCGCCGGCTCCCATGATCGCCACCGGCTTCCCGGCGAAGGGCTGATCGGGTGGACGCGAGGCCCAATCGATCGCGTTCTTCAGCACGCCCGAGATCGAGTAGTTGTATTCCGGGGTGACGAAGAGCAGCGCGTCGGCCGCGGCGATCTGCCGCCTGAACGTCTCAACCGGCGGCGGGAAGCCTTGTGCGCGCACGTCTTCGTTGTAAAGCGGAAACGAGCCGATATCCGCAGTCTCGATCGTCATTCCCGGCGGCTTCAGCTCGACCGCGGTGCGCAAGGCCGCCTTGTTGTAGGAGCCGGCACGCAGGCTGCCGCAGATGGCGAGAACATTGATCCCCTTCGCGTCGCTCATTCGCTCTCTCCCGGGTTAGCCGGCGGCCCCTTATCGCACCTCTGCATCGCGGGGCAAGGCAATCACGCGCCGAGACGTGGGATCAGGCGCGCCGCGTTGTCGCGCTGGATCGCGGCGAGAGCGTCAGCCGAAAGGCCGTTCTTCTCCAACTCGTCGGCTTGCAAGGTGGTCGGCACATAGGGGAAATCGGTGCCGAAGACCACCTGCGACGGCGGGACCATCTTCAATAAGCCTGCCATCGATACCGGCCAAGCCGCGTTGGCCGTGTCGTAATAGAGGCGCTGCAGCTCGGCGAGGACCCCATTAGGCGCTATCTCGGCGGCGTCCTTGCGGGCCGCGGTGAAGAACGCGACGCGGCCGGCCAACATCGGCATCACCCCGCCGGCATGAGAAAACAGCCAACGGATGTCGCGCAACCGGGCCAGGCTGCCGCTCAGCAGGAGGCTGGTGATGGCGCGGCCGGTATCATACGGAAATTCAAGGGTTCCGGGCGGCACGCCGGAATTGAGGCTGCCGCAGCAATTGGGCGCGTAGGGGTGAAAGAAGACGACGGCCTTGCGCCGGTTCAACTCCTCGAACACCGGCTTGTAGGCGGGGTCGCCGGGCCACCGGTCGCCGAAGCTGGTCGACAGGTTGATGCCGTCCGCCTTCAAACTGTCGAATGCGTAGGCGATCTCGGCGAGCGATCCGTCGACATCCGGCATCGGCAATGAAGCGAAGAGCCCATAGCGGCCCGGATGATCCTGGACCATCCTCGCCGCGAACTCGTTGCACAGCCGTGACATTTGGCGCATGCCCGACGCGTTGAGGCCGAACCACACGCCGGGGATCGAGGCGAGCGAGAGGATCGATGTCCCCACACCGCTCTTGTCCATCTCCTCGAGCGAGGCGGCGGGCGCCCAATTGGCGACGTTGGGCTGCAGCCGGCTTTCACCGTTCCGGGTCATATAGCCCTGCCAGGCGTCGATGATCTCGCGGGGATAATAGTGGTGGTGGGTGTCGACGAGGCGCCGCGTCGGCTGCGCCAGCGACCCGCTCCGCGGCATGAGCAGACCCACTCCCGCCGCGGCGAGCGCCGTCAACGCCCCGCGGCGCGAGATGGCGCCGCAACGATGATTGTGCCCCATCTCGAGATCCTCACCCCTTTTCCCGCCGAGCTTGTGCTGCGGCGAGGTTGCATCTAAACATTTGCCTGATTGAAGCGGAACGAGTCGGAACGCTAGGGAGGAGTAATCATGACACCCATCAGCCGGCGGAGGCTCCTGAAACTTTCCGGCGCCGGTGCAGTGGTGGCGACGAGCGGCGGGCTGGCCGGAATCTTGGCTACGGGGCGGGCGCCGGCCTACGCCCAGGCGAGCACGGTTCACTGGGTACGCTGGTCCGATTTCGTACCCGCCTCCGATCAGGTACTGCGCAATCAGATCATACCGCAATGCCAGAAGGACCTCGGCATCAAACTCG
>DATEQL010000240.1:0-2270 GCA_035272665.1 Allostellaceae bacterium | reverse complement strand
GCGTAGGAGTCCCGAACCAGCGGCCTGAACCAAGCGCCAAATTTCTCGATAGGCTCGCAAAGGTCGATGATTTCTCCGGGCCCCTGATTGTCCATATCGAACGTAAGGTCTTCGCCGGTAACCTCGGCCAACATAGGGACGCGAGCCGGGCCCGGATGCAGATGATGCACCTGCACTAAGGCGGCACCGCCACGCTTCGGAAAATGTCGATCATCTTCGACCCGCCGCAGGGCCGGATGGCTGGTCCACAAATCTCTGAATTGGGGATGCAGCTTGCTGATGCCGTCGGGCGTTGTGTTGGGATTCGGTGTGACGCGATCTCCGGTCGGATGAAGTTATCTCTTCAAGCAGCCAGGTCAATCGCCTGATCGCTGGGTTTTTTGGCGAGCGTCTGCCAGCCATCAACCTTACGCATGTTAATCTGGCCGGAGGCGAGCAGTGCCCAGAACAACATGGCGGCGGTTTCGGCAGAAGGCAGCACGGTCTGCGTCTTGATCCTCCGCTTGAACTCCTCGTGCAGCCGCTCGATCGCATTCGTAACCGGTATGAGGATCACGGTGCCCGCTCATCCGGCTGGGACAGCTTTGGTCCTGGCGTATGGTGTGACCATCCGGGACGAGGGGCACCGGGAGCACGTCAGTGGGCAGGCCGATCTGAACGATGAGCCGAGAGCTCGTGTTTGTAGCTGGCCGCCCCTGCGACCTACCCGGTTGCGCCGTGAGCGCGGATCCGTAGTTGTCGTGTGGCCCACTGCTCCCGTCGAACCACAGGAGAGGAGTAGGAGATGCAACGCGTGATCGGCATGGACATCCACCGCACTTTCGCGGAGGTGGTTTTCTGGGAAGCAGGCCGGCTCCGTCCCGGCGGGCGAGTAGATATGACCCGCTCGGGGCTTGAGGGGTTTGGTCGCAGCTTGAGCAAGGAAGACGAGGTCGTCGTCGAGGCAACCGGCAACGCGATGGCGGTGGTGCGGGTGCTCAGCCCGTATGTTGCGCGCGTGATCATAGCCAATCCGCTGCAGGTGAAGGCGATCGCACATGCTCACGTCAAGACAGACAAGATCGACGCAGGCGTGCTGGCGTCGCTGCGAGCAGCAGGCTTCCTACCGGAGGTTTGGCTACCCGATGCGGACACCGAGTGTCGGCGCCGACTGGTGGCTCGCCGCAACCAGGTCGTTCGGCATCGGACCCGGATCAAGAACGAGGTGCATTCTATCCTGCAAGCGCATCTCATCCCGCCGTGCCCGCATGCCGACCTGTTCGGGCGGCTGGGTCGGAGCTGGCTCGGACGGCAGGAATTGCCGGTCGACGAGCGAGCCGCCATCGAGCGGCACTTGCGCGAGCTCGACCGGCTGGGCGAGGATCTCGAGCTTCTCGACCGCGAGATCGCCGAGCGGGTGATCGAGGATCCGTCAGTCAAGCGCCTCCTGACCATCACCGGCGTCAACATCATCGTGGCGGCAGGCCTCGTCGCCGCGATTGGCGACATCCGACGCTTCTCCTCGCCGCAGAAACTCGTGAGCTATGTCGGGCTCAATCCGCGGGTGCGTCAATCGGGTCTTGGTTTGGCGCAGCATGGCCGCATCAGCAAGCGCGGCCGTAGCCACGCGCGCGCCATGCTGGTCGAGGCGGCCTGGGCTGCCTCTAAGGCACCAGGCCCGCTGCGTTCGTTCTTCCTGCGTATCCGAGCCCGACGTGGTCACCAGGTCGCAGCGGTCGCCGTGGCCCGTAAGCTCGCCGTGCTCTGCTGGCATCTGCTGACCAAAGATACCGACTACCAATGGGCGCGTCCCGCGCTGGTCGCCCACAAGATACGCGCGATGCAGCTACAGGCTGGACAGCCGGAGAAAAAAGGCAACGCGCGTGGCGCGGCCTATGCCTACAACATCAAGGAACTACGCGACCGGGAGATCGATGTCGTGCGCCACGCTGAACATGCCTACGAACAGTTTGTCAGCCGATGGCAGCCGCGTGGTCCTGGTAAGCGGCGCACGGGTGCCGGCAATGAGGAGCGACGGTGATGGCTGCGCGGCCGGGCTGACATCCTCGATCCCGGCTCTTTGCCACGCGGTCACCCGTGCCCCTCCACAATAGCAGATCGCGCAGCAGAAAAGACTTGTCGATCTCATCCGTTGTTCTCGCGCTTCGCCACTGGCTCGGCGGCAGACGAGTAAAGGCGAAGAGGCGATCACCGGCTTCCTCCAGGCTGTCGGCGACAGCACGGTGCTTGAGCCGCCACTTGCGGATGAAGGCCTTGCGGCGGGCCTCGAT
>DATEQL010000239.1:0-9576 GCA_035272665.1 Allostellaceae bacterium | reverse complement strand
CATGCCGGCGCCGCGTAACAAGACCGAAGACGACATCACCGCCGAGGTATTGCAGCGATTTGCGGAGACGCCGGATCCGCGGCTGCGGCAGATCATGCTGGGTCTCGTCAAGCACCTGCACGCCTTCGTCAAGGAAGTCGATCTGACCGAGCCGGAGTGGTTCAAGGCGATCGAGATCCTGACCGAAGCCGGTCGGATGTGCAGCGACAAGCGGCAGGAATTCATTCTGTTCTCGGACACGCTCGGGGTCTCGATGGTCGTCGACCTGATCAGCCAACGCAAACCGGATGGCGCGACCGAATCGACGGTGTTCGGCCCGTTTCATCGGCTCGGCGCGCCCGAGTTGCCGGCGGGCGGCAACATCGCCACTCTCGACAAGGCCGGGACACCGACCCTGGTCGGCGGCCGGGTGCTCGATCTCGACGGCAAACCGATCGAGGGCGCGGTGCTCGATGTCTGGCAGGCGCAATCGAATGGTCTTTACGATTCGCAGGACCAGAGCCTGAGGGGGCTGCACATGCGCGGCAAGTTCCGCACCGATGCGGAAGGTCGGTATCTCGTGCGCACCGTGCGGCCGGTCAACTACCCGATCCCGTCCGACGGGCCGGTCGGCCGGATGTTGCGTGCGACCGGTCGGCATCCCTGGCGCCCGGCGCACATCCATTTTGTCGTCTCGGCCGAAGGCTACGAGCCAGTGACGACCCATATTTTCGATCGAACCGACGAATACCTGGGCAGCGATGCGGTATTTGCGGTCAAGGACTCGCTGATCTGCGACTTCGTGCGACACGAGACCTCGACCGACGCCGCCGCGCGGCTCGGCATCGCCCCACCTTTCTTAACCGCCGATTTCGACTTCCGTCTGAAGCCCACAATCGAGCAGGGTGCGACCGTACTCGACGCGCAGCGACGTCTGGCCGCGCTCGGTGCTGCGGGCTGAGCACACCCCAATTCGCTCCAGCGTCAGCTGAGCACCCCTACCTTCCGCCGCTCAATCAGCTCGAAATCGATCTTGGCGCCGAGGCCGGGCTCGGTCGGCGCGTGGACGAGCCCGTCGCGGTCCACGGTGATGTCTTCGAGGAGCCCGTATTTCTGCATCGCGTCGGGCAGCAAAACTTCGAAGAATTCGGTGTTCCGGATCGCCATGATGACGTGCAGATTGGCGACATTGTTCAGCGAGTTGCCGCCGTGGTGAACCTCCAGGTTCATGCGAAAGGCCTCGGCGAGGTGGGCGGTCTTGACGAGCGTCGTGATCCCGCCCTTGACCGCGACATCGCCGCGCAGGAAGTCGGTGGCGCGTTCGAGAATCCAGGGAGCATAGGAATCGAAGCCGCCCATCGGGAACTCGGTGGCGAGGATCGGAATGTCGAGCTTTTGCTTGAGCTTGACGTAATTGTAGATGTCCTGGTCGGCGAGCGGATCCTCGTACCAGTAGAACCCCATCTCCTCGATCGCCCGGCCGACCCGCAAGGCCTCCTCGTAACGGTAGCTCCAGGTCGAATCGAGCATGACCGTAAAGTCGTCGCCGACCGCCTTGCGCACCGCCTCGCAGACTTTGATGTCGTCGCGCCAGGATTGCGGCGGGTGGATCTTGTAGGCGCGCCAGCCGGTCGATTGGTAATGCCGGGCCTGCTCGACATACGCCGCAGGTGTGGCGTGGATCTCAGAGCTGGCATAGGCGGCGATTTGGTCGCGCGAGGTGCCGATCAGCCGGTGGATCGGCAGACCTGCTGCCTTGCCGGCGATGTCCCACAATGCCACATCGCAGGCGCCGATCGAGCGTACGGTCGCGGCGCGGACGCGCGCCCACAGCGACCGGTTGAGGCGCTCGCGGTCGAGCGGGTCCTGACCCATCAGGATCGGCTTCAGAAAGCGAATAAGACCTGGCCCGTCGAGGCTCGCGGGATTCGAGGAGGTGCCGAGAAAGGCGTGGCCGGTGATCCCGTCATCGGTCGCAACCGTCAGCAGGCCGAGATCGCTTTTGCCGGTCGGCCGGGCGGTGTGATGGCCATAGATCGTGGTCGGGATGCTCTCCCAGCCGAACAAGGTCAGGGTGACGTCGGTGATCTTCATCGGAGCCTCCGCGCGGATGCCGAAACCTCTACAGGAGCACGACTTTGCCAATGACCTGGCGGTCGATCAGCGACTGCACAGCCTCGGCCGCTTCGGCCAGCGGGAATCGTCGCCAGATGCGGGGCTTGAGCTTGCCTTGTGCGGCAAGATCGAGCAGCGTCCTGGTGTTGGCGGCGGCGATCTCGGGATGGGCCTCGTTGAGCCCGCCGATGCGCACGCCGATTGCCTCGATCCCCTTGATCAGGAGGTAATTGGTGCGGGCGAGCGCCGGCGCGCCGCCGAGAAACCCGAGGATCAGGATGCGACCGCCCCAGGCGAGACAACGCAGTGATTCCTCGAAGGTCGGACCGTTGACGGGGTCGTAGATGATGTCGACGCCGCGGCCCCCGGTCAGCTCCATGACCTTGTCGCGGAAGCCGCCCTGATAATCGATCGCGTGGTCGGCACCTTCGGCCCGGCAGACCGCTCGCTTCTCGCCGGTGCTTGCGGTGGCGATAACCTGGGCACCGAACAGCTTGGCGATCTGGATCGCCGGGATGCCGATGCCGCCGGCCGCACCGTGGATCAGCACCCGGTCGCCTTGCGCGAGCCGGCCGCGCTGCAAGAGAGCGTGATAGGCCGTGGTGTAGGCGCCACGGAATACCGCGGCCTCCTCGAGGCTCAGGCCGGCGGGAATGGAGTCGCAATTCTCGGCGCCGGCATTGCCCAGCTCGGCGAAGGCGCCGAGGCGATGCCGGCTCATCACCCGGTCCCCGATCTGGAATCGGTTGATATCGGGCCCGATCGCGACCACTTCGCCGGCCGCCTCGCTACCCGGGATGAACGGCGGATCCGGCCGGAACTGGTATTTGCCGGCCAGCATCAGCACGTCGACATATTGCGCGCCGCGCGCCCGGATCCTGACTTGCACCTCGCCGGCACCCGGCGGGGGCGGGTCGGGGACCTCGCGCAAGGCGAGCACCTCGGGACCGCCGAACGCCTCGCAAACGACCGCCTTCATCCGGCCGCTCCCTATTCGGCCGCCTCGGCTCGGACAGGTGCCTCATGTTCCGAGCGCAGCTTTTCCATGACCTCCCAGTTCGTGTAGCGGGTAAAGCCGTTCTCGTCGAAGAACAGGACCGCGCCGGTGCAGATGAACAGGTAGGTCGTGTCTTCCAGAGCGGTGGTCGCGTCGTGCAAAATGCCCGACGGTTCGTAGACATAGTCGCCGGCATTCAACACACCGTTCCTGACCTGAAGCTTGCCCGAGATGATATAGGCGTGCGCCCCGGCAAGGTGCTTGTGCGGTGGTGCTGTGTAGCCCTTCTTCCAATGATGCAAGGACGCCCAAGTGCCGGTCTCGCGGCCGACCCAGAGCACCTTGACGGCGGACATCGGGGATTGCTGGATCCACGGCGCCTCGGACCGCACCAGCGTGTCCTGAATGTCCTGGAAGACGGGTCTGATATCCTGCGGAAGCGGCATTGGCTGTTCCTCTCGACGGGGTCGCAAGGACCACGATAGGCCGCCGCAGCATCGCCGACAAGGCAGGCACGCCTCCCTGAGATCAGGGAGGAATTTCGCACCGCCCGGTGACGTCCTTTTTATCGATTACTTGCCCTCTTCCTCCTGGTCCTGGCCGGGATCCCCCGACCGTTTGGCGCAAATTCTAGCCCGCCAGGGCGCGCCGCACCGCCGACACGGCCCGCAATGTCGAGGCGCTGCGCGCCGCGTCGAGCGGCAGCTCGTGCGACGACACCTTGGCGATCACCAGCTGCCGTTCGGCGTCGACGAACAGGTATTGTCCGTGGATGCCCAGGCCGAACAGCAGCGGTTCGTCGCCGCCCGCGACGTACCATTGGCTGCGATAGCGGCCGCCCGGGAGATCCAGGGCGAACTCACCCGCGGCCCAGGCCTGCGGATCGCCGTTGGCGGCGATGTCGTCGAGCCAGGCGCGCGGCAATACCGGCTTGCCGCCGCGAACCCCGCCATTCGTCATCAGCTGGCCGACCAGCGCCAGATCGCGAAGCGTGGCGCAGACGCCGCCGGCGGCGCGTGGCGCACCCAGGCGATCGACGGTGATGTAGGCGCTGCGCGCCGCTCCCATCGGCCGCCAGATCAATTCGCTGATCAGATCGGCGTAGCGTCGACCGGTCGCCCGTTCGATGGCCCAGCCGAGCAGGTCGCTATTTGGCGAGACATAGTGAAAGCGCCCGCCGTGCGGCCCGTCGCGCTCGGTCATGGCGCGATAGAACGAGCGCAGATCCGATGGCGCCTCGCCCGGGTCGAGCGGGATCCAATTGGTTGCCTTGCGATAGGCGATGATCGCCCCTGAGGTCGCGAGATAGTCTTCATCGAACGCGACGCCAGTGCGCATGTCGAGGAGGTGGCGGATCGTTGCGCCCTCGTATGCGGTCCCGCCGACCTCGGGCACGAAATCTGTCACCTGGCGGTCAGGCTCCAATCGACCGCTCGCGGCCAATACGCCGGCGATCAACCCGAGCAGCGACTTCGACACCGACATCAGGATGTGCGGCGTCGTTTCGGTCATCCCGTTGGCGTAGCGCTCGAAGACGATCCGGCCGCCGCTGACGACGACGATGCCGTCGGTGCTCGTATCGGCAAGGAAGTCGTCGAACGAAAGCGGCGGAGCTTCGTCAGCCTCGATCGGCAGGTCGCCGATCTCGACGCGGTCGATCGGCCATTCGTGCACATCGCTCGGATCGTTCGCGACCTCGGCCGATTGCACGAGTTCACGCACATGTTGGAACGCCCATCGGCTGAACGGCGCCTGCCGCCAGTTCGCCAATGTCACCTGAGCGTCGGCCGACGGCGGAAAGCCGTGCATCAGTCGCGTCATCTCGATCCCCGATGGAGAGCCTCCGATCCCGACAAACCGAGACTATCCACTAATTCGGGCCGACCCGTGATATTTCGATCGCCATGCCGCCCCCGCTGCTGCTGCTGCAGGACATCAATCTGACCTTTGGGGTTACGCCGCTCCTTTCGGGCGCGGAGCTGGCCGTGGCCGCCGGTGACCGCGCCTGCCTGGTCGGGCGCAACGGCTCGGGCAAGTCCACTCTCCTGCGCATTGCGGCCGGGCTGATGCAGCCCGATGCGGGGCACCGCTTCGTCCAGCCCGGCGCCACGATCCGCTATCTGCCCCAGGAACCGGATTTGTCCGGCTTCGCCACCGCCCTGGCCTATGTCGAGGCAGGGTTTGGCGCCGAAGCCGCCGAAGGTCGCCACCGGGCACTGTACCTGCTCAAGGAGCTCGGGCTGTCCGGCGCGGAAGACGGGGCAGCTCTTTCCGGAGGTGAGGCGCGCCGCGCCGCCCTGGCGCGCGCGCTGGCCCCCTCGCCCGATATCCTGCTGCTCGACGAGCCGACAAATCATCTTGATCTTCCTGGAATAGAGTGGCTGGAGCGCGAGCTGGCCGGGATGCGCTCCGGCATCGTGCTGATCAGCCACGACCGTCGGCTGCTCGAACGGATCTCGCGCGCCACCATATGGCTCGACCGCGGGATTACCCGGACCCTCAACGAGGGCTTCAAGGCGTTCGAGCCGTGGCGCGACGCCCTACTCGAACAGGAGGAAAGCGAACACCACAAGCTCGGCCGGAAGATCGCGATGGAGGAGGATTGGCTGCGCTACGGTGTTACCGCACGCCGGACGCGCAACCAGAGGCGGCTCGCCGAGCTGCACGCGTTGCGCAGAAAGCGGAAGGAGCAACGCGCCGCGCCGGGCATCGTGCGCCTGGGAACCGCTCAGGCCGATTCGTCCGGACGGCTGGTCGTGGTCGCGCAGGACATCTCGAAATCCTATGGCGGTCGCCTGATCGTCCGCCATTTCTCTACACGGATCCTGCGCGGCGACCGGGTCGGCATTGTCGGCCCCAATGGCGCCGGCAAGACGACATTGCTGAACCTGCTCACCGGCGCGCTCGTGCCTGATGCCGGCGAGGTCCGACTAGGCACCAATCTCGCTCAGGTGACCCTCGATCAGCGCCGCGAAGCCCTCGACCCGGAACAGAGCTTAACCGAGGCACTTACCGGCGGCGGCGGAGACACGGTTACGGTCGCCGGCCAGAGCCGCCACGTGATCGGCTACATGAAGGACTTCCTGTTTCGCCCCGAGCAGGCCCGTACCCCGATCGGCGTGCTGTCCGGCGGTGAGCGCGCCCGGCTTACCCTTGCCCGCGCCTTCGGCCGGCCATCGAACCTGCTCGTGCTTGACGAACCGACCAACGATGTCGATCTCGAGACCCTCGACCTGCTGCAGGAGCGACTGGCCGAGTATCCCGGCACGGTGTTGCTGGTCAGCCACGACCGAGACTTCCTCGATCGCGTGGTGACGTCGGTCATTGCCACCGAAGGCAACGGGCGCTGGATCGAGTACGCCGGCGGTTACACCGATATGCTGTCGCAGCGGGAAGCCGTTGGCCGCGGAGCGCCACTGGCAACGGCCTCCGAAACGAAGCGCCGGCGGCCGGTGACAGAGGTTAGAGCGCAACCAGCCGCCCGGCCGCGCCGGATGAGTTTCAACGATCGACGTGCCCTGGAGACGCTGCCGGCCCGGATCGCGGCATTACAGATACAGATTGCCGGGCTGAATGCCATCCTGGCCGACCCGGACCTCTATGCCCGCGATCCGGGACGGTTTGGCGCAACGACACAGGCGCTTGCCGTCGCGCGGGACGAGCTGGCGGCGGCCGAGGAGCAGTGGCTGATTTTGGAAATGCTGCGCGAGGAAATCGATGAACTCGACCGGAAGCCCTGATTTTGGCTCAGCGGTCTCGGATGCAGTCCACAGGCGGTGCACGACACGATGAAGGATCTAAAAGGAGTGCCGTCAGCCGAGTTTGATCTGTACGGAAGGTGATGCAGTTGTCCTCGGCCGTTTCCGCGTTGCGGTCAGCCATTGCCCGTTGCATTTGGGCAGCGCAGCGGACCGCATCTACTACGCTGGAGAGCTCCGCGAGCATTCCATCGCCGGTGTTCTTTACGATGCGCCCTCGATGCTCCTTGATCTTCGGATTGACGAGATCGCGGAGATGCCCCTTGAGCCGTTCGTGCGTGCCTTCCTCATCCGCACCCATCAAGGGCGAATGGCCTGCCACGTCAGTGGCAAGGGTCGCGGTGAGACGGCGGGTCGAAGCCATGGCTCGGGCAGCCCACCCTTGGTCGGGTGGATCGAGTACGGGTTAACGAGAGCACAACTCGCGCATCACGATATGGGCGCGGCCGGCCGCCCCCCGGAAATGCCCCTAGAGCAACACGCGCGGCGCGCCTGATGGCTTAGTCGGGCCAGGGCGGGGGTTTGGTAGGGCTCGCCCCTTGAAACGCTCGCTTTGACGCTCGGCGATCGTCACGCGATCGGCGGACGCTCACTCTGGACCTCACCCCGGATCAATGTGGGGTCAGCGGAGTATCGGGGTCCGGGACGGGCTGCTGACCGTCACCTGATATCCTGTCGCCTGGTGCGAATGGAAGGGCAGGCGATGGGCAATCTGCCAATTTGGGCCTTGTGGCCAATCACGATTGCCGTTTGGGCCAGTCCGGGGCTCGCGATCCTCTCCGCTCGCCCGCTCGCCCGGATGCTCCACCGCATGCTATGGCTGCGCCCGGAGATAGCACCTCAGTCGGTAGGGCAAGCGCGCGGCGAACTGGCGGAAGCTCGGCGATCGTCACCTGGCCCCACTGCCGCGATCAAAGCTCAGTGAGCCAGGCGCGTGGGCTGGCGTCGGGATCAACCGCTCGTCAACCGTCTTCGGCGCAAGACTGACCCTGGGGGACGGGGTGATCACGGCATGGGCAAAGTTCCAATCTGGGCCCAATGGGAACTCATCACAGCTAGCGTCTTGCTCTGCCCCCTTTTCATATTCCTGATGGCCGGCGTCATCGGTTGGTCGCTGCTTCGCAAGCTGTGGGTCCACCCGCGCGGGAGCGCCCCAGCCGAGACGTGAGCCCACGCGCGGAGGTTCCGCGAGGGTGCCTCACGCTTGCTCGGACGCCGGTGTTGCCGCGACGAAGCCGGCACCATGCATTGGCATCTCCCGCTACCGTTCCTACACTTCCTTCGGATCGCGTTTCGGCCGGCATCTGAGAAATGTCCGATTTGTGTGCGCTCAGCGGCAACGTTATTTACGCCATGAACCGGGAGGATGCAGTCATCGAAGCACAAGGAGATTGACATGGCTACTCTAACACCGGGGCAGGTTCAGCTCCTTGAACAAGCCAAGAGGTTCTTTGTTGGGCATGAAAGCGCAGTCGGCGTTTTATTGCCTGCCGGACACTCGACCATGTTCATCAAAAGCGGTATAGACGGTGGTCCCTGGGGCGGAACTCATAGAGGGGGTGTTCCGAGAGGGAAGGGTTGGGGTTTTAGCCAGGGTGGTCCGAGCCAAGGAAACATTGCAACACACGTCGAAGGACACGCTGTTGCGATCATGTGGCAACGCTCATTTGGAAAGGCAGCCCTTATTGTCGATAGACCGATGTGCCAGATTTGCGCCAGGGATTTACCAAGCACGCTCCCCGCGGGTTCAGAATTGATAGTAATATCGGAGCAGGAGGGGTCTACAATCTTGCGGAGCACCCATGTCCGTTGACTAACGAATTCAGGAGAGTGGCGTGAAGGTCGCGCGACCGTGCCCGTCCGCGGGCTGACAGTTCGCTGACGGCCGGTGCATAGGATCAACCCCGGCTTGGTAAGCCGGCCAAGCCTGAGCGCGGAGCAGCGTTGGGGGATGTCTCCCGACCCAGCGCTGCTCCTAGCCCGCTGCACCGTTACGCCATCTGGCGCGTTGCGGCTGCCCTGGCGGATCGTGTTGCGGCCAAGCGATCCGAAACCCCGCAAAATCAACGTTGTGGTAGTGTTGCGGTTCCGAGGGCTGGCGAAGGCGCTACGTCGTCACATTCTGACGGGGACCGTTCCGCGCGGAGCCGCCGGGTAGCTCCATGCTCGTAAGCTCGCCGGGCAGCCACGCCAGCGGAGCGCGGCGAGATCGCATTAGCTCACGTAAATGGCGTGCCGCCACTTGATCGAAACGACGGCGCGTCCCCTCGCTCCGTATCCGCGGCACCTAACGCGCCCCTTGAGGTCGAGGACCTTGGCCCGGCGGCTTAAGGCCGAGGCGCAGCAGGAACTCCGGTGTCAGCAGCACGACGTGATGGCAGGCAGCACAATCCACCTTGACGAGGGCGCCCCGCCCGAGATCTTCGATCCGCGCCAATTACAGGGGGAGCATTCCGGCCGCCGTTCCCGTAATGTTCCAATAACGCTTGCTGGCTTCGTCAACGGAGATCGCGCTCTATAGCGAAAACGGCCTTGCCAGATCCGTCACCGTCGATAAACGTCAGACGATGCGCGCTAGCCTCGTCATGACATCACTTCGGTTCCTCACCTGGTGTTGCGTCATTCTCCTCGCCGTTTTGTCGCTGCTGCCAGCGCCAGTATTGATGCGGATGGGGCTCCCTCGCCGACTTGGGCATTTCGGTGCTCACGCCGGATGGGTATCGGTCG
>DATEQL010000238.1:0-9009 GCA_035272665.1 Allostellaceae bacterium | reverse complement strand
CTCGGCCAAGACCGGCGTCGATGCGATCGCCGCGGCGCGCGCCAGGGATGTCCCGATCTACGGCGAGACCCTACACCAGTACCTGATGTACACCGCCGAGGATTACCGGCGGCCGAATGGCCAGATCTATCACACCTACCCGTCGCTCAAGTTCCGCGCCGACCAGGAGGCGTTGTAGCAGGCGACCGACCACGGCGCGATCCAGACCGTCGCCACCGATGAGATCTGCTGCCCGTTGCGGATCAAACTGCAGGGCCGCCGTATCGACGACACGACCGGCGGCAATGCCGGGGTCGAGCCGCGGCTCTCATTGATCTATACCGAGACCGTCGAAAAGCGCGGCTACGGGTTGTCGGATTTTGTCGGCCTGGTCTCGGCCAACGCCGCCAAGATCATGGGGCTCTACCCGCGCAAGGGCGCGCCGGCAGTCGGCTCCGACGCCGACATCGTCTTGCTCGACCCGCGCCAGCGCAAGATCGTGCGCGCCGCCGAACTGCACGAGGCCGACTACACCCCGTGGGAGGGCCGCGACCTCGCCGCCTGGCCGTCGCTCGTGATGCTGCGCGGCAAGATCGTCGTCGAGAACGGCTCCTTTTTGGGCGACCTCAAAGACGGCCAATTCCTAGCCCGCAAGGTGCCTGAGGAGATCAGATCGCGACCTGCGGTGTGAGCTCAAGGCCAATGGGGAGGACGAACGACCCTCACCTCTGATGCCTACTCTCGGTCGGCGGCTCGACTCTGCCTTGTGGAGGTCGGTCGCGCGGCGCACATTCGCGATGTAAGCCCGATGGTGGAGTTCTCATCTGATGACAGCCGTGCAGCAAAAGATCATCGAGGTTCGAGCCCATTGGGATCCGGAGGCCGGAGTGTGGTGGTGCTCGAACGACGAGCTGCCACTGACGACGGAGGCACCGACTTTCGACGAGCTCGTGTCGCGAGTGCTGGAGATCGCACCCGAGATCGCTGCAGAGAACGGGCTAGCTTCTCCGGGCGACGAGATCGAGGTTCGCGTCAGTGCCCAGCGCGTGCAGTCTGTGCCGGTAGTCGCCGCGGCCTGATGCCCGCGACGTTCGATCGTGAACTCAGGCAGTTGTTGGAACGGGCTGGCTGCTATTACGTTCGGGCCGGGAAGGGCAGTCACGAGATATGGTATAGCCCGGTCAGCAAGCGTCGGTTTGTCGTTCCGGCCGGGATTGTAAGCCGGCACACCTCGAATGGCGTACTCAAAGACGCGGGGTTGCCGAAGGCCTTCTGATCACGAGGTTGGGCGGCAAGGTCGTGGTCGGCAACAGCAGCTTCGGCGTCGCCCTCAATGACGGACTCAGCGAGTCAGGCGTAGGCCGGTTCCGGCACCGGTTGCGGGGTCGTCTTCTCCACGTCGTCGATCGCGATCGTCGACTGGATCGTCGCCTTGCGCCCGTCCTCATAGGTGATCTCGGTGGTGAGATCGATTTCGTCGGCGCCGCTGTAGAACGCGTCGACCACCGAGGCGTAGCGCTCGGCGACAAAGCGCCGGCGGATCTTGCGGGTTCGGGTGATCTCGTTGTCGTCGGCGTCGAATTCCTTGTTGAGCAGCAGAAAGCGGCGGATGCGTGCGGCAGCGGGCAGAGAGGCGTTACATCGGACGATCTCCTCGCCGATCAGCCGGCGTACCTCGGGCTTAGCGCTCAGATCCTGGAATGAGCTATAGGCGAGGTTGCGCCGCTCGGCCCAATTGGCGATCGTCGTTAGATCGATCGCGAGGATCGCCGCGACGAACGGAAGCTGGTCGCCAAAGGCGACCGCTTCGCCGACGAACGGGCTGAATTTCAGCTTGTTCTCGACGGATTGCGGCGCGAACGGGGTGCCGTCGCAGAGCTTCCCGACATCCTTAGCGCGGTCGATAATGACAAGATGGCCGCGCTCGTCGATAAAGCCGCAGTCGCCGGTGCGGAACCAGCCGTCCTCGGTAACCGCGTCCCTCGTCATCTCGAGCTGCTTGTAATAACCCTGGAAGACCGCGGCGGAGCGGATCAGCACCTCGCCGTCCTCGGCGATGCGGATTTCCGTGCCCGGGAAGACCGGACCGACGGTGTCGGGATCCGCCTCGCTGTCGGGCTGCACGAGGCTGCTCCGGAAAGCTCGGTCGCACCCCACACCTGCTTTAGGTTGACACCGAAGGAGCGGAAGAAACGGTAGGTCTCGGGACCAAGGGGTGCCCCGCCATTTTGAACCCGGCGCGCGCGACGCAACCCCAGCTGGTCACGGACCGGTGCATAGACCAGCACCTCGCCCAAGACGAGACCGAACCGCATCGACAGCGGCAAGGGCTTGCCGCTGCCCTTGAGCAGCTCCGCCCGCCCGGCCAGACCGCTGAAGAACTCGAAGACCCGGCGCTTGAGGGGCGACGCATCCGCCGCCCTGACCCGCACCGTCGCCAGCATGTTCTCCCAGATCCGAGGCGGCCCCAGCACGATCGTCGGGCCGAGCTCGCGCAGATCGCGCTGTACGGTCTCGGGCCGTTCGGGACAGCTGGCGGTAAAGCCGATCAGCAAGGGCAACACGGTCGACCACAGCTGGTCGCCGATCCACGCCATCGGCAGATAGCTCAATATGCTGTCGCTCGGCCGGATGTCCGCGGCGTCGGCGTAGGCCGAGGCGGCGCTCAGCAGATTGGCGTGCGACAGCATCACCCCTTTCGGTCGGCCGGTCGACCCCGAGGTGTAGCAGAGCAATGCCAAATCATCGGGCGCGCCCTTGTCAATCTCACTCTCGACATAATCCGGGTGGGTGCCGGCGAAGTCGGGAGCCGCCGCCAGGATCTCGTCGAACGATTTGAGGCAGGGCGCCGCATAGAACCGCAGGCCGCGCGGATCGTCATAGACCACGAGGCCGAGATATGGCAGCTGCGGCTTGATCGACAGGATCTTGTCGACCTGCTCCTGGTCCTCCGCGATGACCACCGAAATCTCGGCGTGGTCCAGCACGTAGACGAGCTCGGCGGCGATCGCATCCTGATACATCGCCACGGCGACGCCGCCGAGGCTTTGCGCGGCCAATTGCGCCCAATAGAGGCGCGGGCGGTTGTCGCCGATCACCGCCAATTTATCGCCGCGGCGGAAGCCGTAGGCGGCGAGCCCGAGCGCGAAATCGCGCACCTCGCGGTAATACTCGGCCCAGGTAAAACTCTGCCAGATGCCGCGGTGCTTTTCGCGGATCGCCGGCCGGCCATCGTCTCGGCGTTGCGCCGCAACAGCCGCGGCAATGTCGTCCGGTTGGTCATCATTTGGCGGCCTCCCCCTTAGTGCATAAGTTTGGCAGGTAAACAAGATTGCTTCGCTTCGCTCGCAATGACAGCGTCGTCATTGCGAGTTGACCACCGGTCGGCGCGGCCGACCCGCCCGCGATGAAACGATGAACTCCCCACGCGACACGCCGTCATTGCGAGCGTAGCGAAGCAATCTCGCGCCCGTCGTACTCAGCCGATCGAGATTGCTTCGTCGCTCCGCTCCTGGCAATGACAGGTCGATTTCGCGGATCAATGCAAGACTTTGGCGGCGCCATGATTTAGGACGGATGGTGGAGGCGGCTCCATCGGCCCGGAGGCCAGCATCGCTTCGGCCCGGGCGAGGTCCCATTCCATGTCCATCGCCTGGAACATGGCGATGGCCTGAGTCAGGTAGGATTTGGCCTGGCCGGCCTCTCCCCACCCCTGGAGGAGGCGCGCCTAGCTGACATAGGTTCGGGCGAGCTCGGGGTTGTATTCGATCTCTTTGAAGAGGCGGATCGATTGGGCCATGGCCTCCTCCGCCCGAACGCGATCGGGTGCGGCGCGGTCTTGCGCCAACGTCGCCGCGAGGGCGCGGTAGGCCGCTGCCTGGGCCGAGCGATCGGAGGTCTTCTCCGCCTCGAGCAGCGCATCCCGGCACAATGCCGGCGCAGCGCCATCGCCGAGTGCCACGGCGCACGCTGCGAGGTACGCCTTTGCCAGGGCGAGATTAAATACGGTCCCGATCTTCTCGGCAAAGCGCAGGCCCTCCTCCACCAGCCCCCGTCCTGCGGCCGGGTCCCCCGCTTTGCTGTGGGCTCCGCCTTCATTCACCTTGACGAGGTAGACGCGGAAGTCGTCCCCAGCCGCTTCGGCGACCCGGCGGGCGTCCGCGTAATCCGCCATCGCCTGCGCCCACGCGCCCCGCTGATCATGGACACAACCCCGAGTTTGGAGAGCGGCAGCCTCGGCGAAGGGGTCCGTCAATTCCCGGGCCAACCCGACCGCACGGTCGCCGTACGCCAGTGCCTGTGCCGGCTCGCCGTGGTAAGCAAAGGCGTTGGCGGCTACGCCCGCCGCGGTGGCTTCTTCGACGCGGTTGCCGATCCGCTGCATCTGCTCGGTGCTCCGCGCCATCAACCGGCTCCCCCGGGCGACATCCCGCCGCATATGGTAGATGCGGCCGAGGAGATTGGCCGGCGGCGCCGACAAGGTCTCGTCCGCCAGGCGATCGGCGATCGCCAGGCTTTGTTCGGCGAGCGGGAGCGCGTCCGCGAAATTGCCGCGGACATAGGCGATGCGGCCCTGCCAATAGAGCACGCGGGCGAGAGCGGGCTCGTCCCCAAGAGCCTCCGCCATGGCCCGCGCCTGCGCCAAATTCGCCTGATCCCGCGCCAAATCCTCGCGCGAGCGGCCGACCGCCGCGAGCTTGAGAATGGCGTCGATCTGAAGCCGCCGGGACTCGGGCGTGTCCGGCAGGCCGCGCGCCAGGCTCAGCGCCTGGTCGTATGAAATCGCGGCTTCCGCCGGGGCGTGGAGCCGCATCGCCTGGTCGCCCGCCAGCAGCGAATATTTGACGGCCCTGTCATGATGCAGGCTGTGGGCATAGTGGTAGGCGAGGATCGCCGCCTGCTCCCCGGCCGAAACGCCTTCGATCGCCTCGATGGCCTCGCCAATGGCGCCGTGCAACACTTCGCGCCGGCGCCGCAGCAGGCTCTCATAGGCCACGTCCTGGATCAGCGCGTGCTTGAACATGTAGGTCGTGCGCGGGATCATGCCGCGCTGATAGAGCAACTCGGCGGACACCAGCTGCCCGAGCTCCTGTTGCAGCCGGCCTTCGTCATAGGCCGCCAATGTCCTGATCAGGTCGTAGGAAAACCGGCGGCCGATCACCGCGCCGAGCTGGGCCAAGCTCTTGGCCGCCGGCAGGCGGTCGAGCCGCGCCATCAAGGCGTCGTTCAGGCTGATCGGAATGCTCAGCGCCTCGATCGGCCCGGTCAGCTCATAGCGATCCGCTTCCTCCCGCAGCACGCCCGATTCGAGGATGGCCTTCGTCATTTCCTCGACGAACAACGGGACGCCATCGGTCTTTTCGGCAATCTGCACGACGAGTGCCGCGGGCAGCCTCTTGCCGCCAGCCGCGTGGGTGGCGATCGTCTCCACAGGCCCCCGGCCCAGATGGCCCAGCATGATCGGGGTCAGGTGCGAGCGCGTCCCCCAGGGCGAGCGGAATTCGGGGCGGCAGGTCACCACCATCAGCATCGGCACGGTCGGGATCTGGTCGAGCAACAGCTCCGCCACCTCCAGCGTGGACGGATCGATCCACTGCGCATCCTCCCAGACCGTGAGCAGCGCGTTCTGTTCCGCCTCCTCCGTCATCCACGCAACGAGGTCCTGTCGCGTGTGCTGCTTCTGCTGCTCGGGCGTCAGGCGCGAGGCCGGAACATCTGCCGGGAGCGGGACGGAGAGCAGCGTGGCAAACAGCGGCACGGTGTCGGCGCGCGGGAAGCGATAGGCGCCGAGCACTCGCTCGAGCTTGGCAAACTTGCCCTCCGGAGCCTCGTCGCTGCGGAACTGGAGCAGTTGCTCGAGATGGGCGATCACCGGGCCGAACGCACTCGTCTGCTGATGGGGCGAACAGCGCAGCGCGATGCGGGTAAAGCCCTCGCGGCCGACCCGGCGGCGCAGGGTGTCCACCAGCTGCGATTTGCCGATGCCGGCTTCGCCGGTGACCAGCACCGCCTGGCCACGCCCGTCCTTGCTCTGCGACCAGCGCTCCATCAGCAGCGCGAGTTCCGTGTCGCGCCCGACCAGCAGCGCCGCCCCCGCGGCCTCGGCGGCGGCCTCGCGCTCGGCCGCCGTGCGCTCGCGAACCGCGGCAAACACGCGGGCCGGGAGGGCGATGCCTTTGAGGTCATGGAGGCCGAGGTCGTCGAGCGCAAAACGGCCGGCGACTATGCGCGCCGTCACCTCGCTCAGCACCGCCGAATTGGGCGCCGCCAGGCCCTGCAGCCGGGCCGCCAGGTTCGGCGTCTCGCCGACGACGTTGACCTCGCGCGCGAGGCTCTCGCCGATGACCTCGCCGACGACGACAGGTCCGGTCGCGATGCCGATCCGGGTGGCCAGGGCTTCGCCGTTGATCGCCGGCAATGCCCGAACCGCCGCGATCGCCCGCAGGCTCGCCGTCACGGCGCGCTCGGCAGCGTCCTCGCTGGCCTGCGGGTAGCCGAAATAGACGAGCACGCCGTCGCCCATGAACTTGGCGACAAAGCCGCCGGTGTCGCGGATCGCCGCGGTCACCGCGTCATGGTAGCCGTGCAGCACGTCGCGCAGGTCTTCCGCGTCGAGCGCTTGCGAGAGCGCGGTGGAGCCGACCAGATCGGCGAACAGGACGGTCAGTTGCCGCCGTTCTGCCGACGGCTCCGGCGCCGGTGCGGCCGGAGCTGGTGCCGACGCGGGCGGGGTCTCCGGGGCCGGCGCGGACCGCGCGGCAATCGCTTTCAGCAGGCGCTGGCGGTCGCCGAGCGACACGCCGAGCTCCTTCAGCTCGTCCGCCCCGAGCTCGGGCAATACATCGAAATCGATGTCGTTCGAGCGAAACGCCTCGGCGTATTTTCCCAGCCCGATTTCTTCGAGCCACCCGGTGATGTCGGTCATGCCGGTCAATGTGCTCCCTGTGCCGGGCGGAGCTTAGCCCATATGCCTATTTAACCATGGTTTATTATTTAACTTGAGCGCTTTCCGGCGAATTCCGCCTCACCCCAGGACGACCTGTTCAGCGAGCATCGGCGGCAGGAGGAGCGGCAGCTTGCCTTTCACAAGGCCCGCCTTGAGCGCCGCCCGCAACCGCGAGGTTGGCGAGCAACGCTATGTGCAGCGGCTGCGCTCCATCGAGGAAAGACGGACCGCATCGAGGAACGGCTGCACTGCCAACACAATAGCATGGGCGGCAGGCTGGAGGCACTGACGAAAAAGGGCCGCGCCCGGCGGGCACGGAGGGCGCGGCTCGAGCAGCACGATGTCGGCGTCCGATCCGACCGCGAGCGCCCCCTTGCGCGGATAAAAACCCATGATCTTAGCGGAAGACTACCGGCGGCTGAACTGCATGAAGCCGATTACACCCCCTGGGAGGGCCGCGACCTCGCCGCCTGGCCGTCGCTCGTGATGCTGCGCGGCAAGATCGTCGTCGAAGGCAACACCTTCGCGGGCGACCTCAAAGACGGCCAATTCCTGTCCCGCAAGGTCCCCGAGGAGATCAGAACCCGCCCGACGGTTTGAGCCCCTAGATCCCCGGTTTTCGCGGGAATGACAAATAACCCGCTGAGATTCTTTGGATTATTTTAGGTCAGGCCCTAAGCGCGAAGGCGGTACCTGTCGACAAAGGCCCAGTCGACTTCGATTCCGAAGCCGGGTCTGTCGCCGAAGTGCAGGTGACCGTCGCGCAATTCCGGGTGCTCGCGGAAGAGGCCACACCCCAACGGGTCGGTCTGCGGCCCGCCGTGTGACTCGACCCCGAAGACGCAACGCGGCGCCGCGAGCACGAGATGGCCATGCAGCTCGGGGGCGGTATGCGGGGCGAGCATTACCCCGTGCTGCTCGGCCAGCTGGGCGATGCGCAAGGCCTCGGTGAAGCCGGCGGCGCGGGTTGCGTCGAACTGCACGTAACGGATGCCGCCCTCGACAATGAAATCGCGTACCGTAAAGCGGGTCAGCTCGCGCTCGCCATGCGCCAGCGGGATCGGGGTCGCCGCCGCCAGCCGGGCGAAATCAGCCGGCTGCAGATACCAATGCAGCGGCTCTTCGAGCCAGAAGATCCGGTGCGGCTCGACCGCACGGGCAAATTCGATGCAGTCCGGCAAGTCGTAGGCCGCGTTCATGTCGAGCATCAGCAAGGGCTCGTCGCCGATCGCTTGGCGCACAGCACCGATTCGCTCCGCTTCCTCAGCCACGGTCCCACCGCCGGTCTTGAGCTTGACCGCGCGGTAGCCGAGTTCGACGAACCGCGCCAGCTCTTCGCCGTAATCGGTGTCGGACGCATCCGGTCGATAATAACCGCCCGTGGCATAGGTGAAGATCGGCCGGTTCTCGCCGCCGAGAAGCCGGTATATCGGCAGGCCGGCGGCCTTCCCTTTGATATCCCACAAGGCGATGTCGATGCCGGCGATCGCGGCCATCACCAGGGCCCGCTCGCCGCGCGGGACGGGCGGCGGCAAGCCGTCCCGGCCGGCGATCCCGCCGGGCCGCGGCGAGGTCAGCGAGAAGAGCTTCTCCCACACCGCCATGTGAGCCAGCGCATCCATTTCGCGGATGATTTCGCCGAAACAGCTCACCCACTCGCAAATCGGTTGCATCGGAGCGGCATGGATTTCGCCGTAGCCGACGAGCCCGTCATCGGTGCGCACCTCGGTCAGGATGACATTCCAGGCTTTGCTCTCCTCGTGCGCGGTCCAAACCGGTTGCGGCCGCGGCACCGAGATCATGTGGGTCGCGACCGAGGCGATCCTGGTCATCAGGCGATCTTCTGCAAGCTCAAGCCCAGCTCGTCGATCATTTGCCGGCGCATCAGAAACTTCTGGATCTTGCCGGTGGCAGTCATCGGAAACCCATCGACGAACTTGACGTAGCGCGGGATCTTGTAATGGGCGATCTGATCGGTCAGACGGGGCGGGTGCCTTTGAGCTGTGTGCGGTGCATCAGCCGGCGCGTCGCCGGATCGAAGGCGTCGCGGCGGTGCATGGCGCAGCGATTGTCCCACCACACCA
>DATEQL010000237.1:0-2140 GCA_035272665.1 Allostellaceae bacterium | reverse complement strand
CGTCAAGATTGCTTCGCTTCGCTCGCAATGACACCTCAATGGCCGTCATTGCGAGGAGTGAAGCGACGAAGCAATCTCGTCGATTTCGGCGCTGACCTTCTTGCTTGCTACCGCTGGTAGGTCGAAGGGCGGGGGTGTATCGTCGTTCAAAAGAGCTAGCCTCCTCGATCGCTGCGCTGCTTCGGCCACAGGAATCATGCCGCACTTTGGCGTTTCGGACCCTATCCGACTGCTCGCACGCGCCGCCGAGGTGATCAAGTGACCGCCGCCGAAAAGACCTCGCCACCCGCGGCATCGTCATGGCGTGCTGCGCCGGGCAGCGTGGCCGGCCCCATGTCACACCCGCGCGGCCGCCTGGTGCGCAAATACGCGCTGCTGTTCATCGCGCTCGTCGGGGTCGCGCTGATCGTCAACAGTGCGCTCGATTTCTGGTTCTCCTACCAGGAGAACAAAGCGGCCCTCGTCCGCGTTCAGCAGGAAAAGGCCGACGCGGCGGCACAGCGCATCGAGCAGTTTGTCGACGAGATCGAGCGGCAGATCGGCTGGACAACGCATGCGCGATGGGCGGCCGGGCCGCTCGACCAGCGCCGCTTCGACTATTTGCGGCTGCTGCGCCAAGTCCCGGCGATCACCGAACTGACCGAGCTCGACGGCGATGGCAAGGAGCAGCTCAAGGTCTCCCGGCTGGCGACGGATGTGGTCGGCAGCGAGGAGGATTTCAGGTTCGCGCCCGCCTTCACCGAGGCGAAGACGCACGACATCTGGTTCAGCCCGGTCTATTTCCGCAAGGAATCCGAGCCTTACATGACCATGGCGATGGTGCGCGCCGGCAAGAATGCCGGGGTTACCGTCGCCGAGATCAATCTGAAGCTGATCTGGGACGTCATCACCGCATTGAAGATCGGCGAGGGCGGCTACGCCTATGTCGTCGACGGCCGTGGCCGGCTGATCGCCCATCCCGAAATCAGCCTGGTCTTGCGCGACACCGATTTGTCGAAATTGCCGCAAGTGGGGGCCGCACTGTCGGCCAAGCCGGCCGCACCGGGTGCCGAACCGGCGGTCGGTGTCGCGCAGAGCATCGGCGGGCATTCGGTATTGACCGCCCATGCGGCGATTGCGCCGCTCGGCTGGTTCGTCTTTGTCGAGGTGCCACTGAGGGAGGCGTTTGCACCGCTCTACGGCCAGGCGGCGCGCAGCTTGGTGCTGCTGGTCGTCGGGCTCTGCGTCGCCGCCGTCGCCGCCTTTGCCATGGCGCGCCGGATGACCGTGCCGATCCGGGAATTGCAGGCGGGTGCGGCGCGGATCGGCGCTGGTGAACTCGACCGCCGCATCGAGATCCATACCGGCGACGAGCTCGAAGGCCTCGCCACAGAGTTCAACCACATGGCCGCCGACCTCCAGAAATCCTATTCGGAGCTCGAGCAAAAGGTCGAGGAGCGCACCGCCGAACTCTCCGAAGCGCTCGACCAGCAGACCGCGACCGCCGAGGTGTTGGGCGTGATCAACTCATCGCCCGGCGACCTTGCGCCCGTATTCGACGCGATAATCGATAAGGCGATGGACCTGTGCGGGGCGACATTTGGCGAGCTCCACATCTATGACGGTGAGCGCTTCCGGACTGCTGCGACGCGGGGCTTGCCAGCCGAGTATGCCCAATGGCGGACGCACGACACCGCGAGCTATGGGCCGGGGACGGCACCAGCGCGAATTCTCGACGGTGAATGCATCGTCCAAATCGCCGACCTGATGGCGACAAACCCCTACCGGGACGGCGAGCCCAATCGTCGCGCCCTCGTCGATCTCGGTGGGGCACGCAGCCTCGTGACCGTGCCGCTCCTCAAGCACGAGGACGTGCTCGGCGCCATCATGATCTACCGCCAGGAGGTCCGTCCGTTCTCCGAAAAACAGATCGCGCTGCTGCAGAACTTCGCAGCGCAGGCGGTGATCGCGATGGAGAATGCGCGGCTGCTCGACGAGATCCGCCAGCGCCAGGCCGAATTGCGGGTCACCTTCGACAACATGGCCGACGGCGTCGTCATGTTCGACGAGGAGCAGCGGTTGGCGGCCTGGAACCGCAATTTCCAGGAAATCATCGATCTGCCGGATGCATTCCTCGCGGAGGCGCGAACCTACGGCGATT
>DATEQL010000236.1:0-4526 GCA_035272665.1 Allostellaceae bacterium | reverse complement strand
ATAATGTCGAGCTTGCGGTCGAGCGCACGGTCGCGATCGCGCAGCTCGTATTCCTCCGCGAGCCGCATGTAGAGGCGCTCGAGTTCGGGATGTTCCCACAGGAGCTCTGGCTTCTCCCCGGTTTCGACGCGGCCGACCATCTTTTGCTGCATCAAAAGCACGTCGCCGATGTGACGCAGGAGCTCCTTGCTGCGCGCCCCGGCGCGGCCCTTTTCCCGCAACATTACGGCGAGCGGCTCGATGCCGTCGAAGATGTCGGCAATCCTCGTCTCGTAGTGAGAAAGAACCAGGCTCTTGGCGAGGATGTCGGCGACCACTTGCAGTCTCTCGGTCGTCTTCTCGCGGAGGAAGATGTTACCGGCGAGGTCGACATGTTGGTCCGCCTCCGGCCGGACCAGCAGCCGCGCGTCATCCCGTTCCGGGACAGGGAGAGCCGCGGTGACCAAGGGCATCAGGGAAGCGGCGAATTTGTCCATCGCGGCGGTCGCTGTACCGAAAAGGACGACCGCGCCATAGCGGAACAGCACGGCGATACCACCGTCGAGAATATCGACGGTCAAGGGAGCGACGCCGAGAGGCTTGTCGCGTTCCAGCGCACGCGTATCCAAGCGCTCCCCCAGCAAGAGAGCGCGCACGGGCACGACCTCCACTGTACCGGTCGGCAACCCCAGATCGGATGCGGCGCTCCTCCCGGGCCGTTCCGTCTCCGTCGTTCTCTGCGCTGAATTCATGACGATCCTCGTGGCAGCCGCGAGCGGCAGAAATTGAACGAGAAATCCGAAACGGGTGAGCTCAATCCGACGGTTGCCCGGCTCGAACCCCCGTTCCTTGATCCTTATCAACGCCGACCCGCCGCGCCGGAAATGTGCCGCGCCGTTCTCGATCTGCGTCAACGGAGCTGCTGAGGTGGTGGCTGCGAACCCTGGGAGTTGCTGCGGCGTCGTTGACGATTGCGCTGGATCAATCCCCGGCGGTCCTCCGTTGCCTATGATTGCGTTGTACCCAGAAGGAAACAGTCGATGCAGCTTCCTCTTCAGATCACCTTTCGGCATATGGGACCTTGGGCGCGGTCGCGGTGCGCGCATACGCGAACGGGCCGAGGAACTCGAACGGTTCTTCGATCGGATCGTGTGATGCCGCGTCGTCGTCGAATGCCAGCATCCTCGCCACCATCAGGGCAATTTGTTTAGGGTTCGCGTCGACCTCAAGGTGCCCGGCCGCGAGATTGCCGTCGGCCGCGATCCCGCGGCGCACCATGCGCATACGCCCGCACCGATAACCACGCGGCTACGGCTCGATCGTGATGCGGTCCTGAACCTCGGTGACACCCGGGGCCAACCAGACGGCCCGTTCGGCGATGTCGCGCTCGTACCAGGCGTGAACCTTGCCATTGAGGATCACCCGGCCGCCTTCGGTCTCGACGGTGATCCGCAGTGCCTCGAGCTCGGCACTGCGCTGGAGTGCCTTCTCGATCTTCTCTTTGACCTCGAAGGCATGGACCGGGGAGGCGACCCGGATCTGGTTGACGACCTCGACCACACCGCTGAGCTTGTGCACGATGTGGTCGGCTTCGGTCTTCTGAAACTGCCAATCGACCTCGCCCGACAGAGTCACGACTCCCTTCTCCACCTTGACTCTGGTGCGGTCGCCGGGGAGCCCGACCTGCCATTTCAGGATGTTGACCGCGCGTGCGGCAATCTCGTCGTCCGCGCGTTTCGTATCTGAAGGGAGGTCGCGCCATCGTCTATCGCATCGACAACGGTTTCGACCACTTCAAGATGGCGCTCTCGGTCGGCGTGATGAAGATGGTCCGCTCGGATCGCGCGGCGAGCGGCGTGATTTTCACACTCGACACCGAACCAACAGGTGCGCGCCCGGTTGGCCCGCCAGCAGCCGCGGCTATCCGCCCGAGATCGTCGAGCAGGCCGCGAACGTGCTCGATCCCAACGCGCTGACACTCGGTTTTGCGCGGCGTTTCACCGGCTACAAGCGGCCGAACCTGCTGCTCGCGGATCCGGCGCGGCTCGCCCGCTTGCTGAACGACCCGGCCCGGCCGGTCCAGCTGGTGCTCGCCGGTAAGGCCCATCCGGACGATGAGGGCAAGGAAATGATCCGCGAGTGGGTCGATCTCGCGCAACAGTCGGAATTCCGCCGGCGTGTGGTCTTCCTCGAAGACTACGATATCGCGCTCGCCCAGGAGTTGGTGCAGGGTGTCGATGTCTGGATCAACACCCCGCGCCGGCCCTGGGAGGCGTGCGGCACGAGCGGGATGAAGGTGCTGGTCAATGGCGGCCTCAACCTCTCGGAACGCGACGGCTGGTGGGAAGAGGCCTACGCACCGGAGCTCGGCTGGGCGATCGGCGACGACGGTGAATACGCCTGGGGTGAGCGGGATGCCGAGGACGCCGCGGCCTTGTACGCGATCCTCGAGCAGGAGGTGGTACCGGAATTCTACGCGCGCGATGCGGCAGGAATGCCGCGCCGCTGGCTCGAACGCATGCGCCGAAGCATGGCGGCCTTGACCCGACCTACAGCAGCAGCCGAATGGCGCGCGATTATGTTGAACAGTATTACCTGGCTGGCGCAGTCGAGCTGGGCCGCCGCACTGCCGAAAGGGGTGAGCCGGCACGGGCGATGCAGGGTTGGGAGGCTCGGTTGCGTCGGCACTGGCCGGGGCTTCATTTCGGCGAGACCAGCTGCTCCGCGACGGCGAGGGCTGGTCTTTCGCGGTGCCGGTCTATTTCGGCGAAATCGCGCCGGCTGATGTGGCGGTTCAGCTCTACGCCAATCCGCGCAACGCCGAGCTACCCTTCGTCGGTGAACTCCTCCGCGGCGATGCAATCATCGGCACAAGTCATATCTATACCGGAACGGCACCGGTGACCCGGCCGGCTGAGGCGTACTCCGTCCGGATCGTCCCCCATTATCCGGGCGTTCGGGTACCCGCCGAGCTACCGTTGATCCTGTGGCAGAGGTGAACCGCGCCACGGGTTCCGGCGCAATGGCGAGCACGCGGAATTGCACAGCTGCTAGCACGCGTGAGAGGCCGAGGACGATCTGGGTACCGATCTCTCTCCGACGGCTCCGCCTTGGACGCAAGACTGAACGATGTGTTTGCGGCTGAAGACGGCCGCGCCGTTGACGCTCTTGATCTATGTCAAGGCCCGAGGGGCGATTTTGCTTTCTTTGCCGGTGCAGAACGCAGACATGTGCTGCAACTTTCCCATGATCCGACGTTTAGGAGGAAGGAAATGTCACTGCCGGTCAAAACGTTTGTTCCGTTTGTCGCCGGGTTGATGATCGCCGGCGCCGCCCAGGCACAATTGCTCCCGACCTGGGAGACGAACATAACCCTGACCCAGCAAGACCTCGACATGATCCACGGCGCCGTGACCAATCAGGTCCACGGTAAGCCAGTGGGCACCACTGCTTCTTGGAGCAACCCGGCCTCGGGCAACTCCGGATCGATCAAGCTGGTCAAGAAACTCACTTGGAACAACCAGCGCTGCGAGGACCTCGCATATACGGTGCGCTCAGGCGGTACGCCGATCTACACCGAGCACTACCATTTCACCAGCTGTCTGCAGCCCGACGGGACCTGGAAAATCGCTTGATTTGATTGTTCGGGGCGTTGCGCATGGACCCACCACTAGAGCAGGGCCCTTCAGTAATCCCCGAGCCGCGACCCGGGAAATGACCGACGCGGGCCGCCGAATACCTGGCGATCGCAACCCGCGCAGCGCAGCATCTCGACCATTGATCCAGGACCATTCATGAGCAAGCGAACGGACATTCGCCTCGGTTTGGCCGCTGCACTCTCGACCGTGTTGTCGGTTTTGACGGTTGCATCGGCCGATCCCGTGGTCGGGGAGAGATTGGCCGACAAGTGGTGCTCGCAGTGTCACGGCATTCGGGCTGAGTAGCTTTCGCCGAAACTGCGGGCGCCGACATTTCCGTATTGGCAGCGCAGCCTTCGATCGCCGAATATTCTCTTCGCGCATTGCTGCGATCGCCGCACGAGACAATGCCCCACATCAGCTTCACGCCCGATAAGATGGACGACATCGTCGGCTACATAACGTCGTTGAAGCCGCGCGATTGAGGCTGAGCCCACTGCCCGCGCTCTAGCGAAGGACAGACGTCTACCCGATTGTGACGATCTGTACCAGCGAGACGACGGCTGTTTTGAATGCCAGGACTGGCCCCTTCCGTCAGCTAAAGGGAAGCCGGTACCTCCGACCCACTGCGGAAGATCGCTTCCGTAGACGGCGACGGCAGCTCATGGAACTCAGTCATGGCTAACACCCGGCCTCAAGGTCTCCGCGCGTCGGTCATGGTTCCGACGGTTCCTGCGGTAACGACCATCTTCGGCTTCCCCCTCGTTGTTGCGGCGCGGCGCCGCCTTACCCGAAGCTGACGTTTTAATTAATAGGAACGGCGGGGTGGCGTCACCGGCAGGCCGGCGCCAAGCATTGAATTGATGATACAGCAACCATAAAATTGCCATGATGTGATGACATTAGCAT
>DATEQL010000235.1:0-2073 GCA_035272665.1 Allostellaceae bacterium | reverse complement strand
GACCTCGCTCGCATTCAGCGGCCGCTCCGAGGCGTGCAATGTGCGCAGGACTTTGACGGCTGCAACGACCGCGCCCACCGGCTTGCCTCGGTCGAAATCGCCCGCGGCGACGCTTTCGCGGCTCGCGATGATCGCCTCGGTCGTAACGCCCTTGGCCCGGAGGGCGCCGGTTGCTGAACCCAGTGCGTGCGGCCGGTCCATCTTTATGACCAAACGATTGGTTCAACCATGTTAAATCAGGTCTCCAGACGAATGCAATAGAAAATAACTGTCTTTGATAGAAGACAAAGGTCCATCCGCCGTAGTGTCAGTCGGCGCCTCCGTGCCGGCGGTCAAAGCAACCCCTCACCCCGAGGGCTGAGGGGTCCGGGGGCGTCCAGAGCCTGTTACGTGTGGGCTGCGACCAGCGTTTGGAACATTTCGGCGAGGCGTTCGGCCGGCCCGCCGGGCCCGAGGCTTTGAATGGTGACGCGGGCGCCTTCTCCCAACAGGAATAGTTCATCGGCGAGAAGCTCGGGATCGCGCAGCCCCGCCTTGCGACAGAGTTCGATGATCAGTTCGCGGTGCTGGCGCTTGCATTCCTCGATCACGCGCCGGGCCGGATGATCGGCGTCCGGCAATTCGACCGCCGCATTGGCGAAGGCGCAGCCGCGCTTGGTCGTGCCGAGCTTGAATTCGGCAATGAAGCGCAGCCAGGCGAGTAACTGCTCCTTCGGTCGGCCGGGATGGGCCCGTTCGGTCTCAGCCCAGGTCATTTCCAGCTCCCGGCCATATTCGCGCAGGCACTCGGCGACCAGCTCGTCCTTGGATGCGAAGTGACGGTAGAGCGTGGTCTTGTTGGTGTCGGCCGCCTCTGCGATCGCGTCGACGCTGACCGTATGAATCCCGTATCTGTAGAACAGTTCGCGCGCCGCTTTCACAATTCGCGCGCGGGGCGGAGCAGTTGTTCTTTCCAGGACCTCTGTGCCCCCTGTTTCGGTTGCCATAGGTGTTCCCCTTGAAATGTAAGTGACCGGTCAGTACCTAGGTGGTCGATACCTAACCGGGTGTAACCGGTCAGTAACATAATTGGAGAGGCTGTGACGCGTTTTCCAGCCCGGAGGTCTGTAGGAGGTAGTCATGGATTTCCAGAAGACCGAACCCGGCATTGACGGTTCGGGAACTTCCTTCCACCGTGCGGCCAAGGAGGCCGCTCCATCCGCAGGGACCGGGCTCCCGCGCGGCGTGTCCGAGGCGCTTGCGGATCCGATCGTTAAAGCCCTGATGGTCGCCGACCGCGTCGATCCACAAGGTCTTGAGGAGTTGTTGCGGCGCACAGCTGCCCAGCTTGCGCAGCGCGATCCGCAGAATAAATCCGCGCGGTTCACCCTGCGCGAGAAACCCGCCGCCAGCACCGGCCTCGCCACGCTGGCCAAGGGTTTCATTCTCGCCCTCGCGATGATCGCCGGCCTCTCGGCGGAGCCGGCTCCCGCTGCGGCCGATGGAGCGCCTGTTGCTTTTATCCGCGCGCTCGGCGACCAGGCGGTCTCGGTGATCGGCTCTGATATGCCGTTAGCCACAAAGGCGGCATGGTTCGATCGGATGGTCCGGCAGGATTTCGATCTGACCGGCATCGCTCGTTTCGTGCTCGGTCCCTATTGGCGCGTCGCGAGCCCGGCGGAGCGGCGTCAGTTTTGCGATGGCTTCGCCGATCGGCTCGTTCGTGTATACGGCCGGCAGCTCGGACAATCCGGCGACGGAGATTTCGTCGTAACCGGCAGCCGGGCCGACCCCGACGGCGTCATCGTGAGCAGCCGGATCATTCGTCCCCAGGGCGCCCCGATCGCTCTAGATTGGCGGCTCGGGATCAGGGATGGCGTCTACAAGATCGAGGATCTCGCCATCGACGGCGTCAGCATGGCGTTGGCCCAGCACTCCGAGATCGGGGCGCTCATTGCGCGCGACGGCGGGCAGGTCGCGATGCTGCTCTCGGCGATGCGATAGACGAGGCATTAGATGAAACAGGTCGGGCTCGGGACCGCCGGCCCATATGTCCCGACACTCGGTCTGAGCCGCATGGGCATGTTGGACATG
>DATEQL010000234.1:0-7753 GCA_035272665.1 Allostellaceae bacterium | reverse complement strand
CGTCGTCAGCGGGCGGGTCGAGTTCTACAACGGCGCACCCCAGATCGCTCACCCCGACCTCGTCTTGCGGCCCGACGAGCTCGACCGGCTGAAGCCGATCGAGCCGGTCTACCCGCTGACCGCGGGGCTCGCCCCCCGGGTGGTGCAGCGGGCCGTGGCAGCCGCCCTCGAACGGACCCCGAACCTGTCCGAGTGGATCGATCCGGCGCTCGCAGAGCGTCGCGGTTGGCCTGCATGGGCCGATTCCGTCCGCCGCGTCCATTCCCCGACCGCTGAACCCGATCTCTTGCCGACCGAACCGGCGCACGAGCGCCTCGCTTATGACGAGGTGTTCGCCAGCCAGCTCGCGGTGGCGCTCGTCCGCGCGCGGCGCCGTCGCGCCAAGGGCCGGGCGATCGTCGGATCGGGGACCATGACCGCGCCGGTCGAAGCGGGGCTCGGCTTTGCGCTGACATCCGCACAACGTCTCGCGGTCGCCGAGATCGCCGCCGACATGGCGCAGCCACGACGCATGATGCGCCTCTTGCAAGGAGATGTCGGCAGCGGCAAGACCGTAGTGGCATTGCTGGCGTTGCTGAGCGCGGTCGAGAGCGGCGGCCAGGCGGTGCTGATGGCGCCGACCGAGATCCTCGCCCGCCAGCACCACGCGACCCTGCAGCGCCACGCCGCCGCGGCATATGTCGAGATCGGCTTCCTGACCGGCCGCGAAAAGGGCAGAGCGCGCGCCTCGATGCTGGCGAGCCTCGCCTCGGGGCTGACCCCGGTCGTCGTCGGCACTCACGCGCTGTTGCAGCCCGATGTGGAATTTCGCGACCTTGCCCTCGTCGTCATCGATGAGCAGCACCGGTTTGGCGTCGAGCAGCGCCTGGCGCTCGCCGCAAAGGGCCGCGAGGCCGACACCCTATTGATGAGCGCGACGCCAATCCCGCGCACCTTGATGATGACCGCCTATGGCGATCTCGACGTCTCGCGGCTGACCGAAAAGCCGCCGGGGCGACGCCCGGTCGACACCCGGACGGTGGCATTGGAGCGCCTCGACGACGTCGTCGCGGCGGTGGGGCGGGCGCTGGCGCAAAAAGCCAAGGTCTATTGGATCTGCCCGATGGTCGAGGAATCGGAGACCGCCGACCTCGCGGCCGTCGAGGAGCGCCATCGAGCGCTGTTGCCGCTAGCCCCGGGTCGAGTCGGCCTGATGCACGGCCGGATGAAGGCGCCCGACAAGGATCACGCGATGGCTGCCTTCGCCGGCGGTGAGATGGATCTGCTGGTCGCGACGACGGTGATCGAGGTCGGCGTCGACGTGCCCGACGCAACGGTCATGGTCATCGAGCACGCCGAGCGCTTCGGCCTCGCCCAGCTGCATCAGCTGCGCGGCCGGATCGGCCGCGGCGACAAGCCGTCGACTTGCCTCTTGCTCTATCAATCACCGCTGGGTGCCGTCGCCAAGCGGCGCCTCGAGATCCTGCGCGAGACCGAGGACGGGTTTCGCATCGCCGAGGAGGATCTGCGGTTGCGCGGCGCCGGCGAGGTGCTGGGGACGCGGCAGAGCGGGTTGCCGAGCCTGCGGCTGGCCGATCTCGCGGCCCATGAGGAGCTGATCGCCATCGCCCATGACGATGCCCGGCTCGTGCTCGAGCGCGACCCGCAGCTCGAGAGCGAGCGCGGCCAGGCGTTGCGCGTGCTGCTCTACCTCTTCCGCCGCGACGAAGCGGTCCAGTACCTGCGCGCCGGTTGACCCGGACTTGCCTGCTCGACGGGAAAAAACTGGCAAAAATGCGATTCCCAACGGCTCCGAGATGGGTTCGTGACCGCCAAGTCATTGAAAACTCGCTAGCTCCGAGAACAATTCCCTAAGCGGTCGAACACGGAATTAAATCGGCCGAACAGGGAAGGAAAAACGCCGATCAGGGAAGGTCAGAGAAGTGTCCTCACTCTGCGACCTTTTGATCAGTTTACCGCGTAGGGCACCGCGGCGATGGCAGGAGAGCCGAGGAGAGATCGCAATGACCGAAGATGGGATCGGGGTACCGCTTCGTCGCCGGGAAGATCGCCGCTTCCTCACCGGTCGCGGGCGCTATGTCCATGACATCGTGCGACCGCAGCAACTTCATGCCGTGTTCCTGCGCTCGCCCCATGCCCATGCGGAAATCGTGGGCATCGAAACGGCCGAGGCGCTGGCGAGCCCGGCGTCGCAGCGATCTTCACCGCCGAGGACGTCACCGCCGATAAGCTCAACGGCGTGCCGTGTGCTTGGGGCATCGCCGGAAAGGACGGCAAGCCGATGAAGGAACCGGCGCATCCGCTGCTGGCGCGGGGCAAGGTGCGTCACGTCGGCGACCTGTGGCGATGGTCATCGCCGACCGCTTCGAGGCCGCCCGCAACGCCGCCGAGCGCATCGCCGTCGAATACCGCATCCTGCCGGCGGTGACGGGGGTTGTCGCGGCAACGACCCCCGGCGCGCCGCAGCTCTATGAAGATGTGCCGGGCAATCTCTGTTGCGATTGGGCGCTCGGCGATGCGGCGGCGACCGACGCCGCCTTTGCCAAGGCCGATCACGTCGCCAAGATCGATCTCGTCAACAACCGGCTGGTGCCCAACGCCATGGAATCGCGGGCTGCGCTCGCCGAGTACGAACCCGCGACCGGCGACTACACGCTCTATACCTCGACCCAGCTTCCCCATGTCGCGCGGGTGCTGATCGGGGTGCTGATCCTCGGCATTCCCGAGCGCAAGTTGCGCGTGGTGGCACCCGATGTCGGCGGCGGCTTCGGCAGCAAGCAGGTCGTCTATGCCGAGGAAGGGTTGGTGACCTGGGCGGCGCGCAAGCTGGAGCGGCCGGTGAAATGGGTCGCCGATCGTAGCGAGGCATTTCTGTCCGACGCGCAGGGCCGCGACCATGTCACTCATGCCGAGCTGGCGCTCGACAGGGACGGCAAGTTCCTCGGGCTGCGCGTGTCGACGCAGGCCAATATCGGCGCCTATGTCTCGACCTTCGGTCCCAACATTCCGACCAACCTTTATGGCCCGCTCCTCGCCGGCGTCTACACGACCCCGGCGATCTATTGCGAGGTAAAGGTGGTGTTTACGAACACCGTGCCGACCGACGCCTATCGCGCCGCCGGGCGCCCGGAAGCGACCTTTGTGCTGGAGCGGCTGGTCGATATCGCGGCGCGCGATCTCGGCATCGATCGCGTCGAGATCCGGCGGCGCAACTTCATCCCGCTCGGCGCCTTTCCCTATCAGACCCCGGTGACGCTGCAATATGATTCGGGCGATCACAATGCCACGCTGGCGAAAGCGCTCGACGTCTCGCGCTGGTCGAGCTTCCCGGCCCGGCGCGAGGAGGCGGCAGGGCGCGGCAAGCTGCGCGGCATCGGCATCGTCACGTACATCGAGCCTGTGGTCTGGCACCCTCACGCGTCGCGCGCCAGCTCGGCGCGCGCGGCGGCTTGTTCGAGAGCGCCAATGTCCGCATCAATCCCTCGGGCGACATCACCGTCTTCACCGGCTCGCATAATCATGGCCAAGGCCATGAAACGGTCTTCGCCCAGCTCGTTGGCGACATGCTCGGCGTATCGAGCAGCCTCGTCGAGATCGTCCATGGCGATACCGCGCGCAGCCCCTTCGGTCTCGGCACCTATAGTTCGCGCTCGGCCGCGGTCGGCGGCGGCGCCATCGCGAAGGCGGTCGGCAAAATCATCGACAAGGGCAGAAAGATTGCGGGCCACCTGCTCGAGGCCAGCGAGCAGGATATCGAATTCGCCGCCGGCAAGTTCACGGTCAGCGGCACCGACCGCAGTATGACATTCGGCGAGGTCGCCGGTGCCGCCTATTTCCCGCCGGACGGCTATCCGCTCGACATCCTGGAGCCCGGCCTCGAAGAGACCGCCTTCTTCGATCCGGTGAATTTCACCTTTCCTGGCGGCTGTCATGTCGCCGAAGTCGAGATCGATCCGGATACCGGCGAGCCGGCTCTCGTCGCCTACACCGCAGTCGACGATGTTGGCGTGGTGCTGAACCCGATGATCGTCGAGGGCCAGGTCCATGGCGGCGTCGTGCAGGGCGTCGGCCAGGCGCTGGGCGAGAACTGCGTCTATGACCCGGCGAGCGGCCAGCCCCTCACCGGCTCGTTCATGGATTACCGCATGCCGCGCGCCGATGACCTGCCGCAGATCGCGGTGTTCACGCAGAGTACCCGTTGCCGGCACAATCCCCTCGGCGTCAAGGGTTGCGGCGAAGTCGGCACCATCGCCTCTCCCGCCACCGTGATGAGCGCGGGGGCCGACGCGCTGTCGCGCTACGGCATCATCCATCTCGACATGCCGGCGACACCGCAACGGATCTGGCACGCCATCCAGGCGGCGCGGCAGCCTGCTTCCGCCTGAGGCGCATGCAAATAACCAGGGAAACTTGAGCGATGTACCAGTTTTCAGCGCGCCGTTGCCCAGGCACTCGCCTAGCGCCCAGCCGGCGCAGACCGCAATGCGTGAAGCAGGGCACGGCATGACCGTTTACGGCTCGATGGATCGGCAGACGCTCGATGCCGCTTATAACAACTCGGCCGCCGTCGCAGATAGCGACCGGTACCTCGCCGACTGGCTGCGCCGCAGCGAGGCGCTCCGCGCCCGCATGTCGGATCATCTCAATCTGGTCTACGGCGATGCGCCGCGCGCTCGACTCGATTTCTTCGCCGCGCCCCGCAGCGGCGCCCGGACGCTGCTGTTCTTCCATGGCGGCTATTGGCAGCGCAACGCCAAGGAGGGCTTCGCCTTCGTCGCCGAAGGACCGCTCGCCCATGGCTTCAATGTTGCGGTCGCGGGCTACACCTTGGCGCCTGAGGCCGCGATGGACGGCATTGTCGGCCAGGCGCGCACCGCGCTGCGTTGGTTGCACCAGCATCTCGAGACATTGGACGGCGATCCGATGCGGCTCTATGTCAGCGGCTGGTCGGCCGGCGGCCATCTCGCCGCGATGCTGATGGACGAACCGCTCGTCGCGGGTGGTCTCGCCATCAGCGGCCTTTTCGATCTGGAGCCGATCCGCCTGTCTTACCTCAACGAAAAGCTCGGCCTTGACGCGGCACAGGCGCGGCGCAACAGTCCATTGGTGAATCTGCCGGCGCGCGCGGCCAAGCTCATGATCGCCTATGGCTCGGACGAGCTCCCGGAACTGAAACGCCAATCACGCGAATTCGGGGCGGCCTGGAGTGCGCACGGCCTTCCGGGGGAGATGATCGAGGTGGCCGGCTGCCATCATTACGCCGTTCTCGAACAGCTCGCACAGCCAGACGGCGTTCTGGCGAAAGCGTTGGCGCGCTCTGCCGGAGCCGATCCGGGCTGACCAACTGCCGCAGCGCTTGGAATCCCGTTGATCAGCCCGCGGCGAACCTAGCTCCGCCAAGTGCCACAGCAAGCCGCGGCTGCTCCCGTATCGCCGGGCAGTCTCGGTATTCGGGGGCAAATGGGACCAAAAATGTGCTCAATACTCAATCGATGGTCGCCGACCAATCTCTCGGCCACCATCGTGCCTTCATATAGAAACCAGAGAAATACATCCCAATCAGAGGATATACCTCCAAACTTTCAGAACGTTCAACTCGCTCTCCCGAGATCGAGAGCGGGGCTCCGGGCGCTCGCCACGGGAGCGAATTGTTAGGGTTCGGCAGCTAACATCGGACTCTCGGTCTTGGTCCTCGTGTTTCCGCAGAGGGGACGCCAGCCGCCGGACGCAGACCGATGCGATGTGGCGATCGCTCGCTTGCCCTGGCGCTCAATGCGTTAGTACGTGCTTGCGGGTCAGCGACCTGCTCTTAAAGGTTGCGTTAAGGACGAATCCTATGGCAAATCTTAGCTTTTTATGCTTTATTCGCAGCCGATAACTACGAGCGCCAGGCCGTCGACACCGACGTCATCGTTAATATCTGGCCTAGTCTGGATTAAGATCTGAAATGAAAATGATAATCGGGATTGGTCTTTGTATCATGGGCACTATTATTTGGGCAGTGCCTCTTGTCGCCTCGTCGGTGTTTGTACATCCCACAGTCATATCTCTCGGAGTTATAATAGGTGGGGGGATAATCATGAGCGGTATTGCCTTGATCTGCTTGCCCGATCACCCCATTCGAGTTCCCTATTTCGACAAGAGACCATGAGTGGCGCAATCACTCTTGGACGCCTACCGGCGGTGTAAACCTTCACCTGCCGCGCCGTCCCACTGAAAGATCGGACGTTCGGCGTTTAAGTCCGGATCCTGTAGCCCCAACCACGGGCAATGCGTTCGCAACCGGGGCAGAAGCCGGGTGCGCCGGGGTTTTCAAAGTCTCGGTACGAGAACCGGTAACCTGGGATCAGGACAACCCCATGGCGCTCGGCTTGCCGACCTCGTTGGTGTTGAAGGCTGCCTCCCACATGGCGATCTTGCCGTCGCGCATGACCCAGATCTCGACCCCGCGCCCGGCCATTCGGGCGCCGGTCACGCGATCCTCCCACTGGCCTTCCCAGTAATTGGCGATCGTATCGCCCATCAGCGCGCGCAGCTCCTTGAGCAGGCGATAATCCTTCTGCCGCTCGCTGCGAGCCCGGAACAGCCGTTCGAGCGCGGCCCGGCCGCGAAATTCCGGCATGTCGCCAAAGCGGACGAGACAGTCTTCGGTGAAACCCGCGAGCAAAGCCGGTATGTTCCATGGCATGAACAGCGTTTCGACATGGGCAACAAACGCCCGCGCCTCTTCGAGCGTGCGCGGGTTGCGGTCCGGCTTTGCGCTCATCTCCAGGACGGCTCCATCACGAAGGTTGAACCAAAGCACCCGACGGTATCACCCTTCGCCCGCTACCGGAACGCCAGGCACGATCGATCTCGCGTCGAGCCCGACCGGAATGGCTGATGGCACGGCGCTTGCGCTAGACTGAGAGCGGTTCGAATGAGAGCAGCCACACATCTCTTCGGGTTGACCCTGGCGCTGGTCGCGCTCGGTTCCGCGCTGGCAACGGCGCAGGACGGTGAACCGCCACTTGGGGCTTACAACGCCGACCTCAACGAGAGCTCGATCTCCGGCATCTCGTCCGGCGCCTTCATGACGGTCCAGTTCGCAACCGCCTGGTCCGGCACCATCAAGGGCGTCGGCGTGATCGCGGGCGGCCCCTATTACTGCGCTCAAGGAACCGCGATCGACGGGCTCACCGGCAATATCGGGGCGATCGTGGCCGCGACCGGTCCTTGCATGGTCGGGCCGCCTCCTGCGCTCGAGCCGCTGATCAAGCAGACCGACGACTGGGCTCGCAGCGGCGATATCGACGACACCCCCAACATCGCCCGTCAAAAGATCTATGTCTTCGATGGTTATAACGATGCCGTGGTGAACCGTACCGTTACCGATGCGACTTTTCGCTTCTATCGGCACTACCTGTCCGACCGCAACAAAGGCAACCTCTTTTATCAAAACGCGATTGGCGCCGGCCACTCCCAGGTAACGCTCGCCTACGGTCTCGAGTGCTCGGACAACGAGGATTACTTCATCGATCGGTGCAACTATGATCAGGCGGGGATCATTCTCGGGCACATCTATGGCGCACTGCAGCCGAGGAACGATGGCGAGCCGTCGGGCGAGCTCCTTGCCTTCGATCAGCGCGAGTTCACCTCCCCTTACTCACCCGCTTCCGACAGTCTGGCCGAAACCGGCTACGTCTATGTTCCGGAATCCTGCGCAGCACTGGAGCCCTGTCGCGTCCACATTGCGCTGCATGGCTGCAAGCAG
>DATEQL010000233.1:0-9576 GCA_035272665.1 Allostellaceae bacterium | reverse complement strand
GAGAAAGGCCGCTACCCGGTCCTGCTCGCCAACGGCAACCCGGTCGAGCGCGGTACCATCGACGCGCGGCGTCATTGGGCGAAATGGGTCGATCCGCATCCCAAGCCCTCCTATCTCTTCGCCCTCGTCGCCGGCGACTTGGTGGCCGTCGAAGACCGCTTTACGACGCGCTCAGGGAAAGAGGTGGCGCTGGCCATCTGGGTGCGTCGCGGCGACGAGGACAAATGCGGCCATGCGATGGCCTCCCTGAAAAAGGCGATGCGCTGGGACGAGGAGGTCTTTGGGCTCGAATACGACCTCGACGTCTTCAATATCGTCGCGGTCAGCGACTTCAACATGGGGGCGATGGAGAACAAGGGCCTGAACATCTTCAATACGCGATACGTATTGGCCAAGCCGGAAACGGCAACCGACACCGATTACCAGAACATTGAAAGCGTCATCGCCCACGAATATTTCCACAACTGGACCGGTAACCGGGTAACCTGCCGCGACTGGTTTCAGCTTTCGTTGAAAGAGGGGCTGACGGTCTTCCGCGACCAGGAATTCTCGGCCGACCAGGGCAGCCGCGCCGTCAAGCGCATCGCCGACGTGCGCACCCTGCGCGCGCTGCAGTTTCCCGAGGATGACGGCCCGCTTGCCCATCCGGTGCGGCCGGACAGCTATATCCAGATCGACAATTTCTACACGCCGACGGTCTACAACAAGGGCGCCGAGCTGGTGCGCATGATCCATACCCTCCTTGGCAGAGACGGATTCCGCCGCGGCATGGACCTTTATATCCAGCGGCACGACAACCAGGCGGTGACCATCGAGGATTTTGTCGCTGCGATGCAGGAGGCGAGCGGCGTCGACCTCGGCCGGTTCAAACGCTGGTATGAGCAGGCCGGCACACCCGAAATCACAATCGAGGACCGCTGGGAAAAAAAGACGAAAAGCTACGAACTGAGCATTGTGCAGAAAGTGCCGCCGACGCCAGGCCAGGCGGAGAAATTGCCGGTGCTGATCCCGCTTGCCATGGGTCTCCTGGGACCGGATGGCGCCGAATTGCCGACCCAGCTCGAAGAGGACGCGGAGAGCGGGGAGGGGACGCGGGTTATCGCGCTCGCCGAGGCCCGCGAGAGCTTTCGCTTTGTCGGGGTATCGGCGCCGCCGGTGCCGTCGCTGTTGCGCGGATTCTCGGCTCCGGTCAAATTGAAGGATGTGCCGCTCAAGCGGCTCAAATTCCTTGCCGTCCATGATCCCGACCCGTTCGCGCGCTGGGAGGCGGGCCAACAAGTGGCGACCCGCGTCTTGCTTGAACGGGCCGAAGCCCACCGGCGCGGGACGGCGCCGGCACCGCTCGACCCGGATCTCGTCGCGGCGATGCGGCGTATGCTCGCCGATGCCGACCGCGATCCGGCCTTCGCCGCTGAGGCGCTCACATTGCCGAGCGAATCCTTTCTCGCCGACCAACTCGCCGTCGTCGATGTGGACGCGATCCACGCCGCCCGCGAGAGCGCGCGCGAGGAGCTTGGCCGCGCACTGTCGATGGAGCTCGCCGCGGCCTATGTGGCGCTCGCCGATGCCGGTCCGTACCGGATCGACGGCGCCTCGATCGGCCGCCGCGCGCTGCGCAATACCTGCCTCGCCTATCTCGCCGCGGCCGATCCGGAGAGGGGGGCGGCATTGGCCAAAGCGCAGTTCGATTCCCGGGCCAACATGACCGATGTGCTGGCAGCGCTGAGCGTGCTCGTCGACCTCGATCGGCCCGAACGTCTCGCGGCGCTCGCGCGCTTCTATGCCGCCTGGTGGCACGACGAACTGGTGATCGACAAGTGGTTCGCGCTGCAGGCTCGCTCTTCATTGCCGGCAACGCCGGGCCGCGTGCGCGAGCTGACGCGCCACCCTGCGTTCGAGCGCAAGAACCCGAACCGGGTGCGCGCACTGATCGGTGCGTTTGCGCAGAGCAACCAATGGCGCTTTCACGATGCCAGTGGCGCCGGCTACGTGCTTCTCGCCGATGAGGTCATCACTCTCGACAGGTTCAATCCGACGACGGCGGCCCGACTCGTCCAGCCGCTCGGCGCCTGGCGACGGTACGACCCGGCGCGCCAGGCGCTGATGCGAGGCCAGCTCGAGCGCATCCTTGCCGTGCCCGATCTCAGCAAGAACACCTACGAGATGGTCTCCAAGAGCCTCGCCTAGCTATTTCCTGGCGCTTCTCGCCTGGACGCGCGCCTCCAGGTTTCTCACATATCCTTGGCCGCGCGATCGCTCCGCGATGTCTTGGGGTTGCGAACAGCGTCGTGGGCTATTGTCCTCGCGGAAGAGCCCGCAGCCATCTACTTTCGCCCGTCCCTCTGGCCGGCCAGCAGTTCGGAGGCCGGCTGCGCAACCGACGCCGCTCGCATTCGATCCAATCGCGCGACGGCCCGTCGCAGCCTTGGCCTTGAGTTCGTGGCCGAGCCTCACGAGGGCTTCAGACTCGATGTGTCTTCGCCTTGCCGATCTGGCTCGGCAATAACTTTGGGTCGCTATCCGGCGGAAATACACTGCTGGCATTCTTGGTCCCATTTGCGTCAGTTCCCGACCGCTACGGACCAGCGAGCCCGCCGAATAGTGCATTTTGTCGTCTACGCCCGCATGACGTCGTGCAGCCCGCCCCAGCGCCGTGTCCGTCTGTGGTGCTGCCGATCGGGCGATTGTGCCCTAAAGAACGTTCGGAACCCTACGCGGATTCGGCCTCCGGCCGGGCCGGAGTAGCGTGCCACGCGCCATGCGATTGGGGTCGCAACCACAGGGTCTGGCGAGTGCCAGGACGCTCGATTAAGGTTGGGGTGCGATGAGTGCCGCAGCCGAGTCCAGGCAATGTCGAGCCAGCGAATTCGCAGCAGACCGAATTATACACATCATGGGCATCCTCGCGGGCGTGGTCGGCGCGGCCATGCTGACAGGCATCGCCGCAGATATTGTCGACCTGCCGACCTTCTCCGCGACCCTCCTGTATTCCGTTTGCCTTCTGACGATGCTCGGCTGCTCGGCTGCCTACAACCTCGCCACGAACGCACGCCGACCGGAGTTTCTGCGCCGACTTGATCATGCCGCGATCTTTCTGATGATCGCCGGTACCTATACCCCGTTCACGACGTGTCGACTGCACGGCGTATGGGCGATCGGCATGACCGCCGCAGTCTGGACGGGAGCGCTCACCGGGGCAGTCATCAAGCTGCTTTGTCCACGTCGTATCGAGCGAGTTTCTGTTGCCGCCTACCTGGGGCTGGGCTGGATAATCCTTGTGGGGACGCGACCAATGGTCGGTTCGATAGATGTTTGGACCGCAGGCTTGATCGGAGTCGGAGGCGTCCTCTATTCCATTGGGGTTGGTTTTCACCTCTGGCAGACGCTGCCGTTCCAGAAGGCAATATGGCACGGCCTCGTGCTGATGGCGGCAGGTTGCCACTACGCAGCTGTTCTGCACGGTGTGGTGTTGGCCCGATCATGAGCGCTTGCCTCGCTACGATCTCAAAAGCGCGACGTGGCTGATCGCCATGCGTGGTCTGCGGAGCGGGACCGAGCTTCGGCGATTTGGGTGTGCAGCCGCTGTCCCTTCAGGAGTGGTGGGATGCAGAAGCGAAGACCGTTTTATGACTACGTGAGCTGCGGGCTGCTTCGCGCCGGCGTTCAGGGGTGATGCCGAAGTCCCGCCGGTCTTGTTGCTCGATCGGGTGTCGAGGAGTTCGCGGCCGCAATAGAGCCGGAAATTACCCAGCGGATGGTGCTGGTCCGCACCCTCGTTGGGGACGGTCGGGTCGCTTGTCCTCGTATAGCACCGGATCAGATCGGGAAAGGCTCGGAGGAAGCGGTTGCGCGCGACCGGTTCCTGCGACAGGCTGGGCCGCGGATGTCGGAGGGGGATGCCATGACGAAACGCTCGGCCGGACGAGTTGCCCTGATCACCGGGGGTTCGCGAGGCATCGGCGCGGCAACCGCCGAGCGCCTCGCCGAAGACGGCGCCGCGATCGCGATCTGCGATCTCGACGGCGCGGGGGCCGCGGCGACCGCAGCCCAGATCGCCAGCCGGCACGGGGTCGCCGCGCACGGGTTCACGACCAATGTCGGCGTCGCCGCCGAGGTCGAGCGTTTGGTCGAGGATATCGTTGCTCGGCTGGGCTCGCTCGACATTCTTGTCAACAACGCCGGCATCACCCGCGACAACCTCATTCACAGGATGACCGAGGAAGATTGGGACGAGGTTGCCCTGGTTCATTTGAAGGGGTCGTTTTTGTGCTCGCGCGCCGCGCAGCGCGAGATGGTCAAACGCAACTGGGGACGGATCATCAACCTGTCCTCGGGTGCCGCACTCGGTAACCGGGGACAGACCAACTATTCGACCGCGAAGGCCGGGCTGCAGGGCATGGCGCGTACCCTGGCGATCGAGCTCGGCCGTTTCGGGATCACGGTCAACGCGGTGGCGCCGGGTTACATCGATAGCGACATGACGCGGGCGGTCGCGATCCGTCTCGGCAGAGACCCGGAAGAATTCAAGGCCGAACGCGCCAAGGCGATCCCGGTCGGGAGGGTCGGAGTGCCGCGCGACGTCGCCAATGTCATCGCCTTCTTGGCAAGCGAGGACGCCTCGTTCGTCTCCGGCCAGGTCATCTATGTGGCCGGCGGGCCGCGCGGATGAGTCTGTCGTCGGAGTGGCGTTACGATCTGTTAACTCTCGGCGAGACATTGATGCGCCTGTCGCCGCCGGGCGACCAGCGGCTCGACCAGGCGCGGCTCTTCGAGATCGGGGTCGGCGGCAGTGAGCTCAATGTCGGCTGCCTGCTCGCCCGGCTCGGTCGTCGTGTCGCTTGGGTGTCGCGGTTGCCCGAAGGACCGCTCGGCCGCATCGTCGAGGGCGAGGCGCGACGGCACGGGGTCGACACGCGCTGGGTGCGCTGGATCGCCAAGGCGCGCCTCGGCCTGATGTTCTACGAGCCCGGACCCGAGCCGCGGACGAGCCGCGTCATCTATGACCGCAAACATTCGGCGGCCTCGGAGCTCGGCTTCGAGGACGCACCGTGGGACGCTCTCGTTCAGGCGAGCGCCTGGCTGCATCTTTCCGGTATTACCCCGGTGCTGGGCCCGAGTTGCCGGGCGCTGATCCTGCAGCTGGCGGCGCTCGCCGCAACCGCCGGAAAGCCGGTGTCGTACGACCTGAACTATCGTTCGACCTTGACGACCCCGCGGGAAGCACGCGAGTTGCTCGAATTGGCGGCACCGCATTTGCACCTGCTGGTTCTCGCCGAGCGCGATGCGCAAGGCGTGCTTGGCTTCACCGAGGCAGGCGATCGGCTTGCCTCGGCAATCGCCGCGCGGTACAGCGTGCCCCTTGTCGCCCTGACGCGGCCGCCCGATGCCGAACCCGGCACGGTCCTTCTCGCCGGTGGCGAGTTTCGCTATGCGCCGCGGTACGCGGTGGAGGTCGTCGACCGCATCGGTGCCGGAGACTCTTTCGTCGCGGGGTTGATCCACGGCCTGCTCGACGGCGATCTCGATCTCGCGATCCGCTTCGGCGCCTTTGCCGCGGCGATCGGCCTCGCTACCCCGGGCGACATCAATTATCTGGGTCCCGAGGACGTCGCCCGATTTCACGCCGATACGGTCGGCGGGCTCGAGCGCTAGCGCCTTTGACAGGTTTTCAACACGTATTGCTGCTGTGCCTACCGCACAGCACCAAGCCGGTTATGACCGGCCCGGTAACGGTCTGGAGCAGCGTAAACAACTTCTGGACCTGTACGGCCCCGGCATCGGCGACAAAGATGATGTCCCTGTCCCGAACCGGAAACTGGTCCGCAATGAGGTAGGAATTGGCGTCCGAGAAGTCGAACCGATAGACCACCGGCGATACCCCGTCTTGCGCGCCCGCCGCCAACGGTTGGTCGAGCGCCCGGACAAGTGAGACCGGCTCGTAGCGGAACAGGAATACACCCTTGGGGTTGGCCAGGTCGTCGCGCAGTCCTTGGGATTTTGCGAGCGCCTCGCTCAAGGTGAGCTTTTCGGCGTCGAAAGTTATCGCGGCATTTCTGCCTGCCGCCCCGAATACGCTGAAGGTTTGCGGCACGCGAACGAGGGTGAGAACATCGCCCGGCTGGGCGTAGATATCCTCCGCCGGGTCGGCAATGAGCCCCTCCAGCGGGATCGTCGCAGTGACGCCGTGCCGCGAAAGTCGAACAAAGGTTTCGTAAACCGGCGCGTTGGCGCCACCTGCAGCGGCAATCACCTGGAGCACCCTGTCGCCCCCGGGTGTAAGCGGGACCCTGGCGCCGGCGACCACCTCCCCGGCTACGGTTACCGCGTTGGCATCGCTCTTTTTGACGATCACCAGCGCCTGAGGCTGGAGCGCCTTGTCCGCGAGCAGTGCCTCGATCGTTTGCTGCACTTCCGCCGGCGTTCGCCCAGCGGCCGGAACCCGGCCGGCATAGGGGACGGTGATCGCACCGTCCGGCGCAACCTGCTGGTCGGGAAATGTGGCACTCTGCCCTTGGCCCCCCGCTGAGATCCCCTCGGTGGGAAGCGGCACCGTCTGGGGCGTGTTGGTGCTCGGGGTTTGGCCGGGCGGCGGCGTCTCAGCCGGAGCGCCGGGCGGTTGATTTGGGGTACCGAAAGGTTGGCCGATCCCAGGGATCGGTCCGGCCGGGGCCTCGGTGGCCGGCCGCTGCGACTCCGGCGCTAGCGGCTCGGTCGTCGGTCTCGAGCCAGTTGGGAGTTGTTGTGGCGGCGCCGCGCCGAAGAGCCCGCCCACGGCACTTTCCCAGATCGTGAGCGAGATTGTGTCGCCAACCGCGATTTTGAGCTCCGGCGGGTGTTGATCTTTTTCGAACCGGTCGTGAAAGCTCTCCTTCGGCTGGGCAGCCAAGGTGGAGACCACATGATTGTCGACGTCGACGACGTCGAAGAGGACCTCGTTCCCGGCCTGCCCCGCGGCAACCACCTCGGACGCCGTCGGTCCGGCGCTCGGAAGTATCGAGCATCCGCCAAGCGATAGCGTGGTTAAGCAGACGAGGAAGGCAAACGGTCTCATGAGTATCGTCGCGAAATACCGACATTTTTTCATATCAAGTGCAAAGCCGCCAAACACAGCACTCCCAACAGGGCAGAACGTGCTAATATCAAGCCGGGTTCGACCGGCGATGCGCGAATCGGTCGTCTAGGGAAGTTAAATGCAGCTGCAGTTGCAGACCTGGGTGGAGGTCGAGACTTACCTTCGATTGAGCCGAGGCATCATCCTGCCTATAGGATCAACCGAGCAGCACGGGCCGATCGGTCTGATCGGTACCGATGCGATCTGCGCCGAGGTCATCGCTCGCGGCGTCGGCGATGCCGCCGGCGCCCTCGTCGCGCCGACGATTGCGGTCGGGATGGCCCAGCATCATCTCGGCTTCGCCGGCTCGATGACTCTGCGGCCGAGCACCCTGATCGCCGTTCTGCGCGACATGGTCGAGTCGTTGGTGGGACACGGCTTCGAGCGCTTTTATTTCGTCAACGGGCATGGCGGGAACATCGCCACTGTAACCGCCGCCTTTTCCGAGATCTATGCGGCGCGCAGTCTGCCCGCGGGAGAAAACGTCCAGCCGGTCAAATGTCGGCTGAGGAATTGGTGGCAGAACCGTGAAGTGCTGCACCTGGCAAAGGAGCTCTACGGCGACGCCGAGGGTAGCCATGCCACGCCGAGCGAGGTCGCCGTCACCCAATTTGTCTATCCGGACGCGATCAAATCCGCGCCGCTCGATCCCCCGGTCGCGCCCTGGGGCGACTACACGGACGCCGCCGATTACCGCCGCAATTTCCCCGACGGCCGAATCGGGTCCAATCCCGGCTTGGCAACACCCGAAGCGGGCCGCCGCCTCTACGACGCGGCGGTTGCTGCGCTGACGAAGGATTATCTGAGCTGGGTTTCGGCTTGAAGGCTCGGGGTTCGACCGCATGCGCAACCGCATCGACATCCAGCCGCGCCACGCGGTGCTGTTCGTCTGCACCTTGGCCTTATGCGGGTTGGTTTACGCCGAAGGTTGGACCTGGCCCCCCGAGGTGGCAGCCTTGATGATCCCGGTATCCCTTCTCCTCGGCTGACCGCCGCCGCATTCCGTTGGCCGCCAATTGGCACCCCTGTAAGCGGCAGGATCGGCTGACGCACGTGTCACCAATGTCGCATCTCATGCGACCTCGGGCTGGCATCGCGGGCAATAATAGGCGGTGCGGCCGGAGAATTTTGCGCTCGCGATTTCGCCGCCGCAGCGCGGGCATCGTCCGCCCTTCTCGCGGTGAGGAATGAGGAACGAACTGGGAAGACGGTCGACGAGCCGCTCTGCGCCGGCGCCGCTTGTGATGGCGGTCTCCAACACCGCCTTGATCCGCTCAAACAGATGCTGGCGAGCCCCGGCGTCGAGCCGATCGCACCGTGTCCGCGGATTGATGCCGGCCTGAAAGAGGATCTCGTCGGAGTAGATGTTGCCGATCCCGGCGACCACCTCCTGATCCATCAAGAGCGACTTGACGTCGCGTTTTCGGCCGGCAAGCGAGCGCTCGAACGCCGCAAGATCAAAGCGCGGATCGAGAGCATCCAGGCCGAGCCCCTCAGCCGCGATAAACGCGTCGGCGTCGGGTGCGAGCCCGACGCGCCCGAGCAACCGCGGGTTGACGTAAGCGAGATGATGACCGCCGGCAAAATCGAGACGGACACGGTCGTAGGGTGGATCGTCCTCGCCGTCCGTGAAATGCACGAGCGAGCCGTTCATTCCGAAATGCAATGTCAGCCAGCCGGGGGGTCCGAGATCGACCAAGAGGTGCTTGCCGTGCCGGCGAGAGGCGATGATCCGGGCGCCTTCGAGGCGGCGCCCCAGCTCGGTGGCAGAGACCTCCGCCAGAATCCGCGCATCGCCGACCGCCACGTGGCGGATGGTCCGGCCCAGGCAGGTCGTATCCAAATGCCGCTTATACAATTCGACATCGGGTAATTCGGGCATCAAGCTATCCCGCGGCTCTCATCGGTGGAAAGCAAAGGGTAAGGGGTCGGCAGAAGCTCGGCAACGACGTGCAGGATGACCCACACTTGGTACCGCAGGAGCCCTCACCCGATGCATCGGCGCTCCGGGCGGCTCATCCGCTCTCGGGGGCCGCTAGTGTCGATCGCCGGCACAGCTGACCGATCACCGCCTCGCGCTTGGCAACGTGCCGGCGTTTGCCGTCCTCGGTAACGGTTACCGTCTCGTCCAGCGCGGCGGCCAGCAGTGCGGCCGGGTTCTTCGCCGGCCGAAGCCACCGGCGCATCTCTCGCTGTCCTGCGGGACACGACGCCAGCGGACTGCGACAGCGCGTCACCCGCTCCCGCGCCGGTTTCTGGAAGGGCGTTAACCATGTAGGACCAGATGCCCGGCGGCCGATTCCTCGGCCGGCCGGAGATGCCTTGTCTGCGGCTCTCGGCTTTGGTCGTGGGCGGCGGAGAGGCGGGGACGAGCGAGGTTGTGCCCGGCTGACGTTTCGCTGACCGTCGCTGCGTAGGATCAACCCCGGCTTGGTAAGCCGGCCAAGCCCGAGCGCGGAGCAGCG
>DATEQL010000232.1:0-4588 GCA_035272665.1 Allostellaceae bacterium | reverse complement strand
CGAAGGCTCGGACCAGCATCGCGGCTGGTTTCAATCTTCCTTGGTCGAGGCCTGCGGCACGCGCGGCCGCGCCCCTTACAACGCGGTTCTGACCCATGGCTTCGTGCTCGACGAAGACGGGCGCAAAATGTCGAAGTCCCTCGGCAACGGCATCGAGCCTCAGGAAGTCATGCAGCAGAGCGGCGCCGACATCCTGCGTCTGTGGGTGGTCGGCTCCGATTACACCGAGGATGTCCGCATCGGCCCGGAGATCCTCAAGCACCACAGCGACGTTTACCGACGCCTGCGCAATACGCTGCGTTACCTGCTGGGCGCGCTTGACGGCTTCTCGACCGCAGAAGCGGTCGGGGTCGAAGGAATGCCGGAACTCGAACGTTGGGTATTGCACCGCTTGGCGGAGCTCGACGAGGTGGTCCGCGGATCGATCGAGGCGTTTGATTTCCACGGCATGTTCACAGCGCTGTACAATTTCTGCGCGGCCGACCTGTCGGCCTTCTATTTCGACATCCGCAAGGACCGGCTCTATTGCGATGCCCCCGATGATGCGCAGCGGCGGGCCGTGCGCACTTTGCTCGACCGCTGCTTCGACTGTCTCGCGTGCTGGCTGGCTCCGATCATCTGTTTCACCGCCGAGGAGGCTTGGCTCGTCCGGCACGGCGAGGCGCCAGGGCGCAGTATCCATCTCGAGCTGTTTCCCGAGGTCCCGAGCGCCTGGCGGGACCAGCCGCTCGGCGAGCGGTGGCAGGTGTTGCGTGATCTGCGCCGCGTCGTCACCGGCGCACTCGAGCTCGAGCGTGGAGCAAAGCGCCTGGGATCGAGCCTGCAGGCAGCGGTCGAGCTGTTCGTTCCCGAACGGCTCGCCGATCTCGTCCGCAATGTCGACCTTGCCGAGCTTTGCATCGCCTCAGCCGGGACGGTGCGGACCGGACCGGTTCCGGCGGACGCGTACACGCTTCCTGAGGTCGCGGATGTCGGCGCGCGCGTATCGGCGGCGCCGGGCGATCGCTGCGAGCGCTGTTGGAGGGTACTGCCCGAAGTCGGCCAGGTGCCCGGTCATGCCGATCTCTGTCGCCGCTGTGCTACGGTCGTCGATCACAGCAGCGCCCTGACGAGAGCCGGCTGATGCTGACACGTGGGCTCGCCGTGGGCATTGCCGTCGCCGTCCTCGATCAGCTCAGCAAGGCTGCCGTTTTGGGATTCTTCGCCAGGCAGGCGCCCGGCGAGCACGAGCAGGTCACGCCATTCTTCAACCTCGTCCTGATCTACAATCGCGGCATGAGCTTCGGCCTGTTCAACGGCGGCGGAGGATTGAACGCACTCCTGTTCTCGCTGGTGGCCGCCGCAATCGTCACCGCGCTAATCTATTGGCTGAGCCGCGTCGAGAGCCCGTTGCTGGCCGTTGCCATCGGACTGATCATCGGTGGCGCCATCGGCAATGTCGTCGATCGCATTCGCCTCGGCGCGGTCGTCGATTTTCTCGATTTTCACGTCGGCTCATGGCATTGGCCGGCCTTCAACGTCGCCGACAGTGCCATCTCTATCGGCGTCGCAGTGATGTTGGTCGATGGCTTGCTTCTGCGGCGCGAGGCGCATTAAATACCGGAATTACCGGGCAGGGAGGGGGTTCTGCCATGTTCTGCCATTACCGGGTTCGCGGCGCAGGCCGCGGTCTGACTGCTTTGAGTGCTCTTTGCCTGGCCGGCGCATCGCTGATCGCGGGGTGTGGGGATTTCAAGAAGACGATCGGCCTCGAGCAGACATTGCCCGACGAGTTTGCTGTCGAATCGCGGGCACCGTTGACGATCCCACCCGATTTTGACCTGCGTCCACCGCAACCTGGAGCGTCGCGGCCGCAGGAGAAGAGCGCCGACCAACAGGCTAAGCAGCTGATCGAGCAGGCCGGGCCCGGCGAGCCGGGCAAACAGGCGTCCAATTTCCGCCTCCGCCGCTCCGAAGACGGGCTTCCCGACGTTGGTGCGCGCGGGCAGGCACCCGACGCGAACGCCGCCGTCGCCGACCAGAGCCTGTCGAGTAAGCTGCTGGGCTACGACGGTGCGAGCAGCTCCGGCGGCGAGGTCGAAAAGCGCGAAACGACCCCGCTCAAGGGGGTATATTAACAAAAGTCGGCGCTGCCTATTCCGGCACGAGCAACAGGTTGTGCGCCTCGCCCGGCCGAAACGGCGTCGCGACCGCAACATAAGCCTGCCAATCGGCCTCGGCCATGCCATGATCGAGGAGAATGCCGAGCATCCGATAGCCGAGGCCGCGCAAGCGGTCACGGATTGCCGGGCGGTCGCCCGCGGCCTCGTGACCGGTCTCGATCACCAAGGTCGGGCGATAGCGGTGGAGGGTGGCCTCGGCTCCGTCAAGGACTCTCCGCTCCTGCCCCTCGACATCGATTTTGATCAGGTCGACCCGGTCGAGGCTGCACTCCGCGGCAAGCGAGTCGAGGCTGCGCAAGGCGACGCTCAATGCTTCACAACCGGGGCCGGCAGCGCCAATTTGCGCGGTCCCCGTGTCGATTCGCGCCGAGCTCACGACTGGCATCGCAAATTCAGCGAAACCATCATGGTCACCGACCGCGCAGCGGATGACCTGGGCTTGGTGTAGCGCATTGGCGCCGAGCGTGGCCTCGAGGGCGGCAGCCGCACGTGGCGCCGGTTCAGCGGCAAGGACATGTCCCGCCGTACCGACGGCGCGAGCGAACGGTATGGTCCATTCGCCGAGATTAGCCCCGACATCGATCGCGACCGCGCCTGGCGCCAAATAGGCCAGCGCGGCGGGGTGCGCGCGCGGCGGATGGAGCAGCGCATGCCGCCCGCGCGCATCGAGCGGACGCGGTACGTAGATCAGATCGCCGGTGCGGTGCAGGGTGAAGCCGCCGGGCCAGCCTCGCTCCAGCCTCGCAAGGAGGCGCTTTTCGCGCCAGCGCCGAACCAATCGCGCGCCGGGCGCCTCAGAGCCCTCAGGCGGGCGCAGCTTCCACAGCGCCTTGAGCAGCGCCATCGTTTCGCGGAGATCGGCGGGATCGGCCTTTCTCTGGGTAGCACCTCGCCCCGCTTGCGGGGACAGGTCGGAACCCGCGTAAGCTCGCGCGGGTTCCGGGTGAGGGGCCGCGGCAGGTCCCCGCGAGCGGGGCGAGGGAATACTCAGGCGAGCAATCCCGCTGTCGGCCTTGCCGTGCCGCTGTCGGGGAACACGTCCGTCTCCAACGCTCGATCGTCAACGCGCAAGTGATCCCTGAGCAGGCCCTTCAGCACGGCACGCAGATCGGCCGTCGGCCGCAAATCACGCTGCTCGTAGAGATCGCTGTCCTTGAGACCGGGCCAGTCGGCGAGGACGCGCCCGCCCTTCAGCGCGCCTCCGATGAGCACCGCCACCGTCGCGGTGCCATGGTCGGTGCCGTCATTGCCGTTGATGCGCGCGGTGCGGCCGAACTCGGTAGCGAGCACAACGACCGTCTCCCGCCAGGCATCGCCCATGTTGGTTTCGATTTCGGCGATGGCGCCGTCGAGCGCCCCGAGCAGGTTCGCCAGCCGGCCCTTGCCAGCACCCTCGTTGACATGGGTGTCCCAGCCGTCGAAGGCGAGCGCGCCGACCCGGGGACCGTCGGCGCGCGTCAGGAATTTCGCCGCGGCACCCGCCGCCTCGGCGAAGTACTTGCGCACTTGCTCGATCCCGCCGACCTGAACGACCGGCCGATCATCGCCCGGCTCACTGTTGATGCCGCCGGCGTGCGCGATGGCGGCGAGCCCGATGCGCTCCTCGAGCGCCTGCGCGAGCACCGGATCGGTGTGGCGATAGAGGTCGAGGAGGCGCATCGTCGTCTCGTCGCTGACCGGCGGCAGCCGCGGCGGCGCCCATGACAGCACCGGCGCCGGACCGCGCACGACAAGCGGCGCGATCGGCCCGACTGCAAACGCCTGCCGTCCCGGCGTAGCAGTCCGTCCGCCCGGATCGAGCATGGCGACCGCGCGGTTGAGCCAGCCCGTGTCGACAGCTCCCGGCTTTGCCTGGCCGCTTTCCAGCACGTCCTGCCCATCGAAATGCGAGCGCTCGCGATAGGGTGTCGCCACGGCATGCACGATCGTCGCCTGGCCGGCCTGATAGAGGCGATGCAGGTTCGGCATCGCCGGGTTGAGGGCGAAGAAACCATCGAGCGGCAACGCCGGCGTCCGGCCGTCCGATGTCAGCGCTTTGTCGCCGCGCAGCTTGATCCAGTCGGGGTCGCCGACCGGCGCCACCACGGCAAGCCCGTCGAGCGCACCGCGCAGGACGATCGTCAGGAAGCGCGGATCGCAGCCCTCCGCGCGTGCGCTGCCGGGGACAAATGCCCACGCGAACAGCGCGGCCGAGCCGAGCATCAGCTCGCGCCGTGTCGGAACTTGCCGGGTGGGAACTTGGATGTTCGACGGCATGATCACCTCCGCAGGAATTCCGGGGCCATCAGCAACATGGTTAACGCCTGCGGCCGGCTCTCCGCGCGGCCGACAGCGATGCGCGTCTCTGGCGAGGCCAGCGGTCCTAGCGCCACGTCCACAACCGCTTCCGGTTCGATCCCCAGCCCCTCGCGATGCGCAAAAGCGTT
>DATEQL010000231.1:0-2413 GCA_035272665.1 Allostellaceae bacterium | reverse complement strand
CAAGCGGAGCGATCTATCAGCTGATCGCAGGATGGGCATGTCAATGTCGCGATTTCTCCGATGGCCATCGAGCAATCGTGGATATTTATTTGCCTGGCGACGTGATCGGGCTCGACGCTGTTTTGCGAGGCCGCCCGTTGGAAAAGGTCCTGACGCTCACTTCGATTGCCACAAAGACGATCGACGCAAAGGACGCACTAGCCGACCTGATGATGAGCCGGCCCACAGCGCTTTATATTACCTGGTTGCTCGGGCAACGACAGCGACGTGCGGACCGCCTCCTCGCCACGATCTCAAGCCTCGATGCACGGGGCCGAGTGACTTCAATACTGCTCGATTTCTATACGCGGCTAGGCCGGCAGAGATTGATCACCGGTTCGACATACAACCTCCCTATGACGCAGACCCAAATCGGCGCGTACCTCGGGCTGACTGTGGCGCATGTCAACCGTGTGCTGCGATCCCTACGTGACGAGCGGATCGTTAACTTCGAAAAACATTGTGTGACGATCCTCGATCTCGACCGGCTCGCGAGACTGGCCCAAAATGCCCAGGCGGTGAGTTCGATTGCAGGCCTCGACGAGCGGCCTTTAGATGAACCGGTGCCGTCCTCGGGTCAGCTTATACAAATAACCGGCGATTATTCCAGTCGGCTGGGCTTGCAGCGCAGGACTGACCATGGTGTCAGTTGACGGCTCCCGGTTGAAGCTTGTATCCGGGAAGGGATTTTATATCCGCTCGCCAGTTCGCGGAACGCTTTCGAGATTTTGATAGGTCTCTGCGTCCTCTTTTGACTAAAATCGATGATGCACTTAAACAGATGGCGAACAGGTTCGATCTAAAATTTACTCTGGCATCGCTCGGGATAGATGGCTCCAGCTATAACAGGTTTCAACAACTTACGCCGGCAGTAAGCATTAGCGTTAGCGGACTTGCCCGCCACGTGTGGTTCAGGACCACCAGCGGCACGCCGGAAGATGCGACATGGTGTATCGATTTTGTTACCGACTTCATGCTGAGGCTCGAAGGGCACCGGACTGAAATCTGAGCCCGGCCCGCCGATGACGCTCGGCAGTGCTGCCGCTGCTCAAGTCCGGTTGATCGTGTGGTGCAAGGGTTGCGGCCATCAGGTCGAACCCGATCCCGCCGAAATGGCTGCTCGGTACGGCGCCGAAACGCCGGTGCTCGATTGGCGCGAGAAGTTGATCTGCTCCAAATGCGGCGGACGGCAGGCCGATATGGTCGTGACCGGGATCAAGCGGTGAGCCGGGGGAGCTGTGCTGTCAATGGGTTACGGATTGCGTAAGATATGGTCGAAAGTCGCTGCGGGTCATCGGATCATGGCGCAGGGCTGTGGGTTCGGTCGGTTCCCGTTGTGCATCGCTGCGAACCTCAACTGACGAGACGCGGACTCGCACGAGACGGCCGTACGTGCTCGCCGAGTGTGCCGCGCACCAGCGCCAGAGCCGCCACTGCCCCGACCAGCGCTAGCGCACCGGCGACGACGAAGGCGGCGTTGAAACTGCCAGTTGCGGCAACGACATAGCCGGTCACGATCGGCGCCAGTAGGCCGAAGGTATTGCCGCCCAGGACAAGAAAGGCCGTAGCCCGCCCTGCATCGCCGGGCGAGCGCAGCAAATCGGCGACCAGGGCGCCATTGGCGGCCGGCCCGACATGGGCGGCCGATACCGCAATCGTGATCAGAGTGATGACTGCGGCGAGTGACTGGACAAAAGGGATCGCAAGGCCCGCAGCCGTAAACAGCAGGCTGAGCACCACCAGGTAGCGGCGGCTGCCGCCGCGCACCGTTTCGGCGGTGAGCACCCTGTCGCCGGCCCAATTGGCGACGACGCCGACAACTGTGGAGATCAGGAACGGTATCGCGGTGTAGATGCCGGAGTTCAAGATCGACAGGTGCCGTGCGGTTTGCAGGTAATTCGGCAGCCAGGAAATATAGAGATAACCGGTATAGACGAGGCAGCCCTGCGAGATGAACAAGCCCCACATCGTCGGGCAGCGGATCAGCCCGAGATAGCCGACGCCGCTGTGGCTCGGCGGCGCGATGCCGGCGTCGCGCCCGGCGAGGATGTGGTCGCGCTCGGCTGGGGGCAGCCACCCGGTCTTTTCCGGTGTCGAGACCAGTGCCGCCCAGACCGCTACCCAGACAAATCCGACCGCGCCGGTGATGATGAAGGACCAGCGCCACGACAATGTCTCGATCAGCCAGGCGACGGCCGGTGCGCCGAGCGCAAGCCCGAGGGTGGACCCGCAAGAGATCGCGGCAATCGCGGTGCCGCGCTCGGTATAGGGCGACCATAACCGGACGCTGCTATAGGAAATCGGAGCGAACGGCGCCTCGCCGACTCCCAGACCGAGCCGCACCATCAACATTGCCGCGAAGCTGCCGACCATT
>DATEQL010000230.1:0-6907 GCA_035272665.1 Allostellaceae bacterium | reverse complement strand
TCGTCTCGGTTAAGTGGGGGCACCGGAACCGGTGAGCCGGCATCGGTAGTCGCAGCCGATGAAGACCGCCAGCTCACCAAGCTACAGTATAGCCAAAACCCAATCAGCGTGACCTGGTTTCGACCGACCGCGGCCGCTCGTTGCGGCTGACAACATCGACCGGTTCTGCCCCTTAACGGTCATTCGTTGTCATGGCCACGGGACCGCAGATCCACCGAGAAGGCCGTCAGAGGGCTTCTTGTGCGACAGTCATGGCGCAGCCTCGGAAGGCACGGTCCATGTGCCGACGAGCCTGCGGAAGCGTTGCATAGTCGGTGAAAGGTCGGACCGCCGGGTCAAGAGGTGGATCGACGCGGACAGTGCCCCGCATTTCCCGTCAGGCGGCGATAGACGACGCCCCTGCTCACCCGACCGAGGGACGGCGGCACGATCGAGATGCCGAGACCCGTCGCGACGAGGCTGAGCTGGAGTCGGCAGCCGGGATACCTCCTGCGTGCTGCTGCTCGACCGCATCGGTCGTCGCAGCGTGTTGACCGTCGCCGGCGAAGTCGTCTATCGCCGGGCGATGTTGGCCGAGCGCGACGATCTTGTAGCCGAGCTTGAGGAGCTGCGCGGTCTCGAGCTTGAGGAGCTGCGCGGTCAAAAGCGAGGCGCGTTACGGCTGGGTTTGCCGGCCATCGGCAACAGCACGGTGTTTGCGCCTCTGTTCGTGACGTATCGCAACCGCTACCCCGGGGTCGACGTTCGCCTCGTCGAGCTCGGCAGCGAGCGGCTAGAAGAGATCCTGCGGTCGGCCGATATCGATCTGGGCGCCTCTCTGCTCCCAGTGCCGGACGAATTCGAATGGCAGGAGGCTCGACGCGAGCCATTGATGGCGCTCGTTCCATCCAGCGACGCGCTTGCGCGCAGAAAAGCGATTGATCTACTTAGCTTGCGGGAACTTCCTTTCATCCTCTTCGAATCAGGTTTCGCTCTCAATCGGATCATCCTTGCCGCCTGCCGCCGGCGCGGCGGCATTGCAAGCTCGGGTCGATTTACCACAGCATCGGACCTACGCCTGGGGATGGAACAGGTCGAGACCTGTCTCCGAATCGAGATGCTTGTCGACACTCTGCGCGGTCTCCTGCACGAACACCTCCAGCGTCGGCCAGACCGTCGCATTCACCAGATGACCGCCGCGCATGGTGCCGTCACGCAGCCCCACTACGGCATGAATGTGCAGCTGCGGTTTGTTCTCGACGAGCCCGATATCGCCGACCAGCGAGGCGATTTCGCATTGCTGGTTCACGGGCAGGTCGCGGTACGCGCGGCGGTCCCTGTCGAACCAGCCGAACAGCGCATGCTGCGCGGCGCCGATCGCCGTCAGATGCGCGGTGCGAACATTGTTCGTCTCGGCCCACCGAGTCAGCCCGCTCATCACCTCGTCGCCCTTGGCCAGGATGACCAGCCAGGTCCTGCCCTGCCCGCCGCTGCCCACGAGCTGCGCGCGCAATCCCGGTGCGCCATTCCCCTGGGGTGGCCCCGGCGGGGTGTAGCCGGCAGGCAGCGCCGCGTCGGCGGCAAGAGCGCCCGTGGACGCCAGGCAGCAATAGGCCGCGGAACCGGCGAGCCAGACGCGGCGAGAAAGACCGGGATCCGTTAAGCCGTTCAAGCTGTCGCCGGCGACGCCGTAGATCCGCTTGACCCCGGCGGCGGCTAGGGTTGCTACGAATTGGTCAGCTGCTGTGTTTGCCATGTCGCATCTCCAGCTTGCGCAATCCCACCATTCTCACTTGCGGGGTGGGTGGCCATCTATCGAAGCCATACCCCGAATGGCCATATCGAAACTCCCTTATTGGCACCGGCTGCCTAGCTGCCTATGCGGGGCGACCGGGTACAAAGACGCTTCGGGTAAGGCCAGTCTCTCGCGAGACACCACCACCGATTGTCGGTGTCAAATCCGGCGCCAGCCGGGCTTGCTTGGATCAACCAGCTTGAGGTCGACAGGTCCCAATCCGAACAGCGCGATGACGGCGGGTTCCTTCGCACTCGCCAAAACACCATCATAGTGCGGGGTACGTGCGGCTCGCCTTACGAAGCCTCCGGCTGGGACTGGCACGGCGTTGGCGGGATCAAAATCCGCCCCGCTATTCACCCACCACGTTCCCGATAGAACGACCGATAGCCTGTCGGTCGCATAAGTGTGCGGTGCACTCATGAAGCCGGGGTACCACTTCATAAACACCACATACGGTCCGGTCTTATCTAACCCGCCATAAAGAGTTGCCACCTCTCCGCTATGCGGCGGAAAACCTTTGATCCAGGAACCCCAGTCGATGGCGCTCGGAAGGGTCACCGAGGTCTCCGACGGATTTATCGGCTCCCCATAGGCGACGTTGGAAAGGAGCGCTGCCGACATTGCGCCCAGAAGCGGTGCAAGAACGAGCGCTCGACGCGACGTGTCGAGTTCGGCGCGTATCTTATCAGGATTATCGAACCAGTCCTGAGACCGGAGTGTTCCGGTCTGGTCGGTGACCTTCCTGAACATTGGCATCTCCTTGCGCTGACACCGAGAAACATAGGCCTCGGCCAATATCGATAAAGCGAATTGTTCGACTATACGACAGTCGCAATTGGAATATGATTAGATCGAGTTATCCTTGGAGCTAGCATGACCGCCGACCACGAACAGCCGTTCAGGGTCGAACGGCGCGGTTCGACCGCGGCCCAGCGAACGGCTGGAACCGGCGCGAAGACGACATCTCGGGATTGATCGAGATACACTGTCCGGCGCGCCGCCGAGAACCGATCTTGCGCCCTAGTAAGGCTGGCCCATTGCGCTCTTTCCGGTAGGCCTGTGAGAAACGCTCTCAGAACGGCCGCTTGGTCGCCCGTCGCAAACGTAACCCGGGGGCGGGCATCACGGATGAAAGGCCGACGAGTTTCGGTCACAGGTCAATCACACGTCGACCTTCCCTGTGCTGGCATCGGGTCTGCTATCGTGACCGTCTCGTTGCGCTACCTAGGGACAGCCAATGCACGTGTTGCGGCGAAGCCTGGCGATCAGCTGTTGGACCACCGGCTTGTCGGTCGGGCTGAACGGGTTTTTCTCGGGCGGCGCCACCCCGCCGGCCTTCTGCTCGATCTCTTTCATCATGTCGATCAGCATCTTGGTGGCGCGCAGATCGGCGCTCGCCGATTGGTTGACCATCTGCTTGACGATCGCCTCACGCTTGGTGATCTTGCGGCGCTTGCCGTCGATGGTGACGTAGACCTTCTCGTTCAGTGCGGCGACCAAGAGCGCCGGCAGGCTCTTCCCGCGCGGGCCGCGCGGGTTGCCGGATTGACCCTTCTGGAACGGCCTGCCCCGCGGCGGCTTGCCATAGCCGATCTCGTAATCTCACTTGGTCTCGGACATGTTGCCTCTCACATTTCGTGGAATGCTTGCGGCCCACCGGTTGCGGAGGCCGAGCGTGCTTCTTATCTACATTAATAATGCTAATGTGTCAATATAAAAGGGCGCCGTCATGCCGATTCAAGCAATGCCGAAACGTGCGGCTGAGTTCCGCTGCCGATCCGCTGCCAACCCCGTTCCGGCGCCCTAAAACGCACCCGATTTCCGCTGCCGGCCGGCTCGGCTAAAGCGGGTTCAACGGATTGATTCGAAATAGATCTTTGATGCTCATGAGGCAACTTTTGGGGGCGAAAACGCATTTTTCCGCTGCCGACAGCGGAATTGCGACGGCTTCACATCGTCGGGGCCAGACCCGTGAAGCGAGCGGATCCGGGCTGCCCGGAATCGACCCTCGCCCGGTCTCGAAACTGGCCTGGCGGGCGTCAGGATCAGCGTGGCGACGCCGCCGGGTAGGTCGGTGTTGCTATGGCCTGATCACCGGTCCACGCCGGTCGGGAACCGTCGCCGCCTTCTCCTGCCAATCTTTCGACCACGGCGTGAGCGGTCGCGGCACCGAGACGCCGTCGACCAGGATGTCGTCGACATGCTCGTTGAAAAAGCAGAGATAGCCCTTGATCTTGGGGCATTCCGGGATCGGGTCGGGATAGGTCCAGACGAGATCACTGAACAGCCGGTCCCCGATCTTGACCGAGTAATAGCGGGCCTTGCCCTTGTACGGACAGGCGCTGACCCTCTCGCTCGGAACGAGGAGATCCTGGCGCACGTCTTCGGGCGGGATGTAGTAGCGGGTGGGCAGCCGCGTCTCGAAGAGGAACCGCGCACGCCTCGTCTCGGCAACGACCGTGCCGCCAACGACGATCTGCACCGAGCGCGAAGAGTTCAGCACGTCGACCCGCTTATAAGGGTCGCGCGGGTGGACAAAAATCTCCTCGTCCTCTTCGTACCAGCCGTCCACGCGGTTCCAGTAGAAGGCGACGAAGTCCTTGATTGCCGCCACCTCCTCGAAGGGCTCGGGATAGCCCCAGAGCGCGTTCTCCGCCGCCTTGTCGCCGACCGCAATCGTCCAATACGAGGCGGTTCCCTTGTAAGGGCAAAAGGTGTGATGGTCCGTCGGGATCATCCGGTCCATCCGGACATCCGATCGCGGGAAATAGTAGACGGGCAGATGCCTTGTCTCGAAGAGGAGGTGGGCGTTCGTGCTGTCGGCAATAATCTCGCCGTTGAATTTGACGCGCACGCGCCGGGGCGAAGGCTCGAATAAAATCTTGTAGTCGGGGTTCGTCTTGAAACCGGATTCGCGCGTCTGCGTCGGCGTCGCCATGATCGGCTCCTCTTTGACCTCTGCCCGCGAGAATGATCGCGAGGCGTCGAGATCGCAAGACCCGAGTGTCCCGCCTCGGGCCGCCTATTTCAGCATCTCGGCGATCTTGGCGGATTGGGTTGCGTCGCTGGTCCGGTTCTTGACATAGTCAGCCGGGCGGCGGCCGGCGCTGTCGGGTCTGGCCGGGTCGGCACCATGGTCGAGCAGCAGGCGGACCATCTCGGGCGAGCCGAACTCGGCGGCATAGGACAAGACGGTCCGTCCTGGGGTGTCGCTCGCAGCCGCGTTTCCGGTCATGCACAATGGATCGCCGGTGCTGTCGGTCTGCGCCACCGCATCGCCGGCCCCGGTGTCGAGAGCGGCCCCGTGCGCCAACAGGATGCCGGCCGCCTCGACCAGATCGAGCCGTGCCGCCACCATCAGCGGCGTGCGGTCGGAAGCACCGGTCTCGTTCGGATCGAGGCCGAGCTCGAGCAGTGCGCCCAGCGTCTCGGGATGTTCGACCGCATCGCTGACCAGCGGCTCGTCCAGATCGCCCTTCACACCCTTGGCGATTGCCTTTGGCTCGGGGCCGAGCGCGTCGCGCAACGCCGTGGTATCGCCCGCTAGCGCCGCCCTCTGAGCCTCATGCTTTTGGGCGTAGTCGGCGGCAAAAAGAGCGGCGATCGACTCGTCGTCGGGATCGAATTCGAAACCGTCGGAAACCCTCCGATCGAGATAGAGCGCCGCGTACCGCTGCGCCTCCTCAGGCGTGCGGCCGAACTCGTTGCGATAGAACGGCACCAACGCCTCGACGGCAGCGCCTCGCGCCGCGACATAGGCGCGATATAGCCGCGTTTTTTCCGGCCCGGTCAGCGCGCGATTGCGCATGTAGAGGGCGAGTTGTTCGCCGCTCAAATCGTCGGGCATCGGCCGGCGCCGGTCGAGAACCCAGGGCCGCCATGCCGCATGGTCGCCGAGCGTGCGCGCCTCGTCATCGACGCCGGCGCAGAGCTTGCCGGTGGGCAGCAACGGGCCCGCTGCGCGCTCCAATGTCTCGACCTCGGGCAGCGACAGCGCGTGATCGGGCAGACGGGCCGTCGGCACATGCGCCTCGAACAGGCAAACGCGGTGAAGCTGCGCCGGCCCGTAAAGCCGGTAGATGCCGAAGTCGCCGGGTTTGCCGGGGACCGGCTGCATCGGGCCCGCCAGGTAGACGTGGTCTTCGTAGCGGAAAAACCGTGGCATCTCGTCGACCGGGAGGATCGAGCTGCGAGCAAAGTCCGCCCGGGGCCCAGTCTGTGGTTTTTTCGGATCCGGTCGAGGCAGCCGAGCCACATCGACGACGGGACTGGCGGCCTCGCGCACGCTCTGGGCCAGCGGTTCGACGCCTCTGCCGATCACGCTCAGCAATTCAGCCGGCGATTCAAAGGCGCGATACTCGACTGTGGGTGGTCGCAGACCGCCATTGTCCTCGATCCATTGCAAAACCGGGACGGGTTTGCCGAGGTTGTAGAGGTCGATATCGGCCCGCAGCACGCTCGGGTTGTCGCCGAGGCCCGACACCGGCACAAAGCCGATCTCGCGCTCGCCGAGCGGGTTCACGAACAGCCCACGATCGAGAAAGCTCGCCACGAGGTCGCGTTGCAAATCGTCGCACAGCTTTGTGCCGGCGCCATCGACGATGGTCGGGCGAAACCGGATATGCGGCCAAGCCGCCGCGTTGCGCTCGTAGCGCAGGACCGCCAGGCGCTGCTCATAGATCCGCGACAAACAGGCGACCGCGCCCTCGTTCCGGTTGTCTTCGGGCACCCCGTCGGGGAGCGGTTGCGCCGCCGCCGGGCATGCCCTCGCGCGCTCGTCGAGCCAGAGGCGCTGATCGACGAGCCGAGCGTCGCGCTCGGCCGGGCGCGCCGCCCGGTCCCGGTAGTCGCCGAAGGCCGCCGCCATGGCGGCGTCGAGAGCGGCGAGCGACGGCTCTGCGCAAATCAACCGTTCGATCACCGTCTTGGCGTCGGCGCAGTCGTTGGCCTTTCGTGTTGCAGCACCGGCTGACGGAGGTCCTTGCACGATCGCCAGGATCAGCCCGACCAGCAGGCCGAGCCGCGGGCGGAAGCGCCGAAGAACGTGCAAACTCGGTATTTCGTGCAACATGATGACCAGGAATAATTGTCGAGCATCGGCTGTCCCATAAGCATCACGGGAGGAGCGGA
>DATEQL010000229.1:0-5393 GCA_035272665.1 Allostellaceae bacterium | reverse complement strand
ATCGCCACCACGCACCACTTGCTTCGACATCTTCTCTCCGCCGCCTGGCGACAGCGACGTGATCAGCCATGTCGATCGACTGAGTTCCAACGAGACAAAAATCGCGCCAAGATCAGTACGGATAGCAGTCGGTGCTTCGGGGCGGTCAGCTACGGTTTGCATGGTCTCCTCCAGAGTGGGTGGTAGCAACCTCACTCTGCCAAAGTGCCGGTCGCTATCCACCCCCCCATGGGATCTTGAAGGAAAACTTGCTCTGGGTGCGGGCGTTCAAAACCATCGAGGAACTGCGCGCCGAGCTCGTCGCATTCGCCAGGCGCTATAATGAAACTTGGCTCACCGCGCGGCATGGATACAAAACGCCCGCGAGGGTCAGAGAGGAGCAAACCATGCCACAAATTGCAATTGACCCGACGTTCGCAGCCACCTTACCCTTGGCCGCCTGAGCAAGCGCAGTCGGGTGTCTCAAAACCGTACCGCACTACAGTGTACTGAACCGCCCCGGGTTTGTCGGAGGCTCCGAACCTTGAGAAGGTGGAGCGATGGCGAGCAAGACGACAAACCGATTTTCACCGGAAGTGCGGACACGCGCCGTTCGGTTGGTTTTCGAGCACGAGAAGGATCATCCCTCGCGGTGGGCGACGGTGACGTCGATTGCCTCGAAGATCGGCTGCACGGCGCAGTCGCTCAATGAGTGGGTCAAGAAGGCGGAGATCGACAGCGGCGTACGTGGCGGCGTTCCGGCAGAAATCGCCGAACGTCTGAAGGCTCTGGAGCGTGAGAACCGGGAACTCCGCCAGGCGAATGAAATCCTGCGCAAGGCGTCGGCTTATTTTGCCCAGGCGGAGCTCGACCGCCGGTTCAAGCCATGATCGCCTTCATCGACGATCATCGTCAGGCCTACGGGGTCGAGCCGATCTGCAGGGTCCTGCCGATCGCCCCGTCGACTTACCACGCCCACGCCGGCAAGCGCGCCGATCCCTCCCGCCTGCCCGAGAGGGTCCGCCGCGACGCGGATCTGAAAGTCGAGATCCGACGCGTGTTCGAGGAGAACTTCCGCGTCTATGGCGTGCGCAAGGTCTGGCGGCAATTGCGGCGGGAGGGCTTCTCCGTCGCGCGCTGTACGGTGGCCCGGCTGATGCGGAACATGGGCCTTCGGGGGGCGATCCGGGGCAAGCCTTTGCGGACAACAGTCAGCGACAAGGCGGCCCCCTGTCCGCTAGATCATGTGAACCGACAGTTCCAGGCTCCGGCGCCGGATCGGCTTTGGCTCGCGGATTTTACTTACGTCTCGACGTGGGCCGGCTTCATCTATGTCGCCTTCGTAATCGACGCTTATGCGCGGCGGATCGTCGGCTGGCGAGCCAGTAGGACGGCGCACGCCGACTTCGTTCTCGACGCCCTGGAGCAGGCGCTCCATGACCGAAGGCCTGCCAGCCGCGGCGGCCTAGTTCATCATAGCGATCGCGGCGCCCAAGGCGGATTCAAGCGATCGTCGCAACGGGACATTCTGTTCTATGCCAGGCATCGGTCAAGGGCTTCGGCTGGGGTCGCCCACTCGAGGGTCTTTCGTGGTCGTGCGTTGAGGGTGGCGGCAATGGCGGCAAGCGTCTCGGCGCTGTGCGCACTCAGGTCTGTGCCCTTCGGAAAATACTGGCGCAGCAGCCCATTGGTGTTCTCGTTGGAGCCGCGCTGCCAAGGGCTCTGAGGATCGCAGAAGTAAACCTGGATGCCCGTATCGATTTTAAGCGCCGCGTGTTGGGCCATCTCGGCGCCTTGGTCCCAGGTCAGCGAACGCCGAAGCTCCTGAGGCAGGGTTACAATGGCGCGCGTGATGGCATCGCGAACAGCCTCAGCGCCGTGCCCTGCGAGAGCCGGTCCATTCTTGACTCGTGGCGCGTCGCCGTGACCGTCGAGACGCGGCAGATGCAACAGCATCGTAAAGCGCGTCGTGCGCTCGACGAGCGTGCCTATCGCCGAACTGCCTAGCCCGAGAATGAGATCCCCCTCCCAGTGTCCCGGAACCGCCCGATCGTCGGCCTCGGCGGGGCGCTGGCTGATCATGATCTCGGATGACACAAAGCCTTTGCCGCGTTGGCTGACGCGGGCCCGGGGCGTTCGCAACGCCCGGCCAGTCCGCAGACATGCGGTCAGTTCTCGCCGCAGTGCGCCTCGGCCTTGAATGAAGAGCGCTTGATAGATGGCTTCGTGGCTGATCCGCATGTCCTCGTCATTCGGGAAGTCTATCGCCAAACGCCGGGCGATCTGCTCAGGACTCCATGCCCTGCTCCATCGACGAGCCTTTCGTTGGCCATGACGGCGTCCATTCCAGAGGACTGCAGGGCCAGCCACGACAGCGCCGTCAGGAGCCGCGACTGTTCCAGCCAGCCTCTCCTCGACATAGACGCGCAGTGCGGAGTTTTGCGCAAGTTTGGCGGCTTTCGGGCGCCGAGCCGATCGTTCGGCATGCCATTGGGCTGTCAATGCGCGATATTCCAGGCCGCCGCTGCGCGTCGCGGCGTTCCGTCGTAGTTCACGGGAGATGGTGCAGGCAGGCCGACCAAGACGTCGTCCGATCTCCCGCCCCGAAAGGCCCTGAACGCGAAACAGTGCAATCTCCTCACGTTCCGAGAACGAGAGGTATCGTCCGGAGGGCAGTTTCGCAGAAGGTCTGAACGTCGCTGGTAGCATACCGCCTGCCTCTCGGAACAATCGGGTTCCGACAGGCTGCGACATGCCTGCGGCTCGCGCAGCATCCTCGCTGGGCATACCCTCCGCAATCCCCAACCAAAATCGCTGGAGTTCAGATCGCTTCGCTGCTGGCGGTCGTCCCGGTGACGGCAGCGGCGCCCGTCCAGACCGCTGGGATCGACGCTTTCGAGGGATCATCGCAACCTCCTACGTTCAGGTGTTGCGACGACCGTTTGAATCCGCCCAATATGTTTCGATCAAGTACACCGAGCGTCTCGCCGCAGCCGGGATCGAGCCTTCCGTCGGCAGCGTCGGCGACTCTTACGACTGTGAGAGTGTCGGTGCTGCCTGGAGAGCCTGACCCACCTTACGATTGACCCCGTGTCATCGCGTTGACCTGTCGGCTCTGCGGGCAGCACCTGCCGGTCTGCGGAACGTGGCTTTATAGGAGCTTGAGGGCAACCATCCCGTCACAGTCCTGTCCGCCCGCCGATCGTCAGGTCCGTGCAACCGGCCTGGAGATGTTCGCAGTGACCAATGCCATACCCATGGACGTCATCATTGGCGTAGACACCCACAAGGACGTCCACGCCGCCGCCGCGATCAGCGGGGCCGGTGTCTATCTTGCCACCCTCACCGTACCAGCCAGTAGCAACGGTTACGGCGCTCTCGAAGCCTGGGCCAAGTCAATGGGCGCTGTCCAGGCATTCGGCATCGAGGGCACCGGTTCTTATGGCGCCGGCTTGTCCCGGTTCTTGCGCGAGCGAGGACATACCGTGGTCGAGGTCAACCGGCCCAATCGGCAGTTGCGGTATCAGCAGGGCAAAAGCGACGCCGTAGATGCCGAAAGCGCCGCACGCGCCGTACTTGCTGGCCAGGCTGTTGGACAGCCGAAGTCCGGTACGGGCATGGTCGAGATGATCCGTCATCTCAAGATCGCTCGCGACACTGCGGTCAAGGCCAGGACACAGGCCATGCAGACGCTCAAGGCAATTATCGTCTGCTCTCCGGATGCCCTGCGCGAGCAGCTCGACCAAGTCAGCGGCAAGATGACACTCCTGCGGCGGCTGGCAGCCCTGCGACCGGGCCCGCTCACTTCGACGCTGGCATCGGCCAAGGCGAGCCTGCGCGCAATCGCTCGGCGCTGGCTGCTGCTGGATGCCGAGATCAAGCAGCACGACGCTCACCTGGAAACGCTGACGGCCGCCCGCGCGCCCGAACTGCTGGAGGCGCACGGAATGGCTTCGGGCACTGCGGCCGAGATGTTGCTGCTTGTCGGCGACAACCCTGAGCGCATCCACTCGGAGGCAGCATTCGCCAAGCTGTGCGGCGCCTGCCCGATCCCGGCATCAAGCGGCAAGACCATCCGGCACCGCCTCAACCGTGGAGGCAACCGGCAGGCCAACGCCGCCCTCTATCGGGTAGTGATCATCCGCATGCGGGGCCACCAGCCGACACTGGACTACGTCCGCCGACGCGCCGCGGAGGGCAAGCCCAAATCCGAAATCATACGCTGCCTCAAACGTTACGTCGCTCGAGAGATCTTTGGGTATCTCTGCCGCAAACCAGCCCTAGCTGATGCGGCTGCAACCAGCTCTTGACCGACATAGGAGCATCAACGCCCTCGCCGAAACGATCAATGGCCTCTACAAAGCCGAGGTCATCCATCGACGCGGACCGTGGCGTAATTTCCAGACCGTCGAGTTCGCAACCCTCGAGTGGGTGGACTGGTTCAACAATCGCCGGCTTCTGGAGCCCATCGGCTTCATCCCGCCGGCCGAAGCCGAGGAACGCTACTTCGCCATGCTGAACGACACAGCTATGGCCGCGTGACTCAAACAAAATGGCCTCCGGCAAAGCCGGAGCGGTTCATCTGCCCGCCTTTTCCGTTTCACGCGAACAGCCCTCCTTGAGTGTGCTGGGCTAGCGATTCAGCGGCGCGTCCACGAGGCATCCTTACTGCTCCTTCGTCTTGGAGCCCGATCTCGAACCGGCCGCTCCGCAGTTGTTCGGCTGGAGATAGGGCGCGTTGGAAAGGATCATGGTCCCCGAGGCACGAGGCGGAGCCCAGTCTCTCCAGGGTTGGTAAACCAAGGTTCAACATAGCCAACCATAACGACAGACTAAACGACTACCGCCCAATCGATCGCTACGCTCCCAAGCGCCAAATACGTCTCGCCGGATCTCAGCGCGGTAGCTCGTGAAAAACGTCCTCTGACCGTAACGATGACCGATCTGAAGACCGCCAAGCAAGACCGGGCTTTCACAAGGACAATGACAATGTTTGACGCTCAAATCGCTCTGGCTCTCTTCGCGGCCTTCCTCCTGGGAGTGGTCGCGGGCAGCGGGATGGAGATCATTGTGCGGGGTTGGCGCCACTAGATTCCCCCGCTTTTGATCAACGAGCGCGCGGACATGTTAATGCCGCTGCTGCCTCGAGACGTTGAAGCGTCAACGCCCATGAGGCGAGAGACGGGCGCGGCGGTTGAATTTATGGACCGCACGATGCGCCGGTCGCGCGACACCGTACGACCTGCGTGCGGGGGCGACGGCGATCGCTCGCGCTGCGCGAACAACCCTGCAAATGACGACAAAGGTTGCGTTGAGGAACCAGAATCGCGGAGGCCGGCCCTACCGAATCCTGAATCGATTGAAGGGGGGATACATGACCTGGTTCATCAATGCCACGAATTGCTCAATGCCCT
>DATEQL010000228.1:0-5645 GCA_035272665.1 Allostellaceae bacterium | reverse complement strand
ATCCTCAAAGAGGTGCCCAATCTCTACCGCCTCTTTGGCCACAGCAAGGGGGCGCTGGTGATCGAGAACGCTATCCGGAGCCTGCCAAGGGAAACGACCCAGCGGCTGCACGTCGTAACCTTCGAATGCGTAATCGAAGAGGACACGCCGACCGCCGGCTATTCGCAATTTCTCGGGCTGATTGACGGGCTCGGGCTGCTGAACTCCTGGGGTAACCGGCCCGAGACGCTGATCCCGACACATCACAGCACCAATACAAGTATCCCGCTCAGCGTGCCTGTCTCTCTGCTCGCGCGACTGGCGACGCCGAGGGAGGCACCGCCGCCGCCTTCGATCACGTACCAACCGGCGCTCGTCGAGAGGCCAGCAGCTACAACAACGCGTCAGCGTAGCCGCGGCGCTGGCCAAATGGCAGGCGTACCGACGCGTAATGGCGCCCTCCAACCCAACTGACGCTCCCTACCCCCGGTCCGGGGCGTAGGAGCGGATAGCAAGACGAGGGCGCAAGGCCGGCTCGTGAACCGTTAGCTTGCCTGTGTTAACCTCACCGGGCTGCCCGAGAGGGGTTTGGAAATGGCTGAACGCATCGTCTTCGAGCTGAACGGCGAGGCGCGAACCGTCGAGGTCGCACCGGATACGCCGCTCTTGTACGTGCTGCGCAACGAGATCGGGCTCAACAACCCGCATTTTGGCTGTGGGCTCGCGCAATGCGGCGCGTGCACGGTCCATGTCGACGGCGCGCCGACGCGGTCCTGCTCATTGCCGGTATCGGCGGCGGCCGGGGCCGAGATCACGACCCTCGCCGGGCTCGGCACGCCGGCGAAGCCGCACCCGCTGCAGGCGGCCTTCATCGCCGAGCAGGTGCCGCAATGCGGCTATTGCCTCAACGGCTGGATCATGACCGCGGCGGCGTTGCTGCGCGACACCCCGCACCCCTCGGACCAACAGATCCGCGACGGGCTTTCCGGCCTCAAATGCCGCTGCGGTACGCATATGGCGATCCTGCGCGCCGTCCGCCGAGCGGCGCAAGCGGCGTAGGGGAGGGGGCGATGACCCAATTCGCGATCGACCGGCGCAGCCTCTTCAAAACCACCGGTGCGCTCGTTGTCTCGATCAGCATCCCCGGCGGTTTCGCCGCCGCGGCGCCTGGCGCCGCGGTAAAGCCGCCACTCGCGCCCGACCAACTCGACAGCTGGCTCGCCGTCAAGGCGGACGGCGATGTCGTCGCCTATTTCGGCAAGATGGACATGGGCCAGGGTGTCGATGTCGCGATCGCCCAGATCGTCGCCGAAGAGCTCGACGTGCCGCTCGATCGGGTCAGCGTCGTGATGGGCGACACCGCGTTGACCGTCAACCAGGGCGGCGCCAGCGGCAGCACCGGCATCCAGAAAGGCGGCATCGCATTGCGCAACGCCGCGGCCGAGGCACGCCGAGTGCTCATCGACATGGCGTCAAACCAGCCCGGCCGACCGGCTCGAGGTCGCCGGCGGCGTCGTCGCCGTGTCAGGCGAGCCGTCGCGCAAGGTAAGCTATGGCGAGCTGATCGGCGGCCGCTATTTCGATCTGCCGATGACCTGGAACGGCAAGCTCGGCAACGATCTCGTCGCCGAGGGGCAGGCGAAGCCCAAGCCGCCCGCCGCCTACAAGATCGTCGGCCAGTCGCCGCCGCGTTTCGACGTCCCGGCCAAGGTCTTCGGCAAGCTCGACTACGTCACCGACATCAAGGTGCCGGGGATGCTGCACGGCCGCATGATCCGCGCGCCGGTCGCGGGTGCCGTGCCGGTCACCGTCGACGACGGCCCGGTGAATGACATTCCCGGCGTCCGGGTCGTGCGCGACAAGGGGTTCATCGGCATCGTCGCCGAGCATGAGTGGGACGCGGTGCAGGCGGCCGAGCGGCTCAAGGTTACCTGGTCCGAGGCGACACCGCCCTTCCCCCAAATGGCAGCACTCTACGACCACATCCGTCAGGCGCCCGTCGTCAAGCGCGAGGTGCCGGTCGCGACGGGCGAGATCGACCCGGCCTTCGCCGGTGCCGCGCGCATCGTCGAGGCGGAATACGAGTGGCCGTTCCAGTCGCATGCGAGCATGGGCCCGGCCTGCGCCGTCGTCGACGCGCGGGCCGACGGAGCCACCCTGTGGACCGGCTCGCAAAAGCCCCATTTCGCCCGCGACGGGGTCGCCCGCGCGCTCGGCCTGCCGCAGGACAAGGTGCACGGGATCTGGGTCCCGGGCCCCGGCTCCTACGGGCGCAACGATGCGGGCGACGCCGGGATCGACGCAGCATTGCTCTCGAAGGCGGTCGGCCGCCCGGTGCGCGTCCAGGGCATGCGCTATGAAGGACACGCCTGGGACCCCAAGGGACCCGCCTCGATCCACCGTGCCCGCGCCGCCCTCGACAAGGATGGTGCCGTGATCGGCTATGTGTTCGAGAGCAAGGGCTTCTCGCGTGTCGACATCGACACCAACGAGAGCGACCCGAGCTACAGCCTCGCCGGCCAATTGATGGGCCTGCCGTTGAAGTCATTGCAGGGCTTCGGCGTGCCCACCGAATCCTATGGCTTCGCCAACAAGCGGTTGGCCTGGGAGACTGTGGCACCCTTGCTCGACCGCGCCTCGCCGTTGCGCACCGCGCATCTGCGCGACCCGGTCGGCCCGCAGATCCAATTCGCCAGCGAATCCTTTATCGACGAGATCGCCGCCGCGATCGGCGCCGACCCGGTCGCGTTTCGGCTCCGCTATCTGACCGCACCGCGCGACATCGCCGTCATCAAGGCGGCGGCTGAGCGCGCGAAATGGCAACCGCGCCCCTCGCCGCGACCCGATCGCAGCGGCGACACGTTGAGCGGGCGGGGCATTGCCTATGCCCAGCGCTCGGGTGCCGTGGTCGCGATCGTCGCCGAAGTCGAGATCGACCGCCATACCGGCAAGGTCTGGGCCCGCAAATTCATCGTCGCACATGATTGCGGGCTGATCATCAACCCCCACGGGCTCCGCCGCTGCATCGAAGGCAATGTCGTCCAGGGTACGAGCCGGGCATTGGCGGAGGAAGTCGCCTTCGACCGCGCCAAGGTGACTAGCGTCGACTGGCTCTCCTATCCGATCCTCGACATCACTGAGGCGCCCGAGACGGTCGACATCGTGCTGATCAACCGCCCGGAACTGCCGCCGGCCGGCGCCGGCGAAAGCTCGATCCGCCCTGTCGCCGCGGCCATTGCCAACGCCGTCTTCGACGCCACCGGCGTGCGCCTGCGCCGCGCCCCGCTGACGCCGGAGCGACTCAAGCCGGCGCTGGCGTAATTACGGCAGCGGAACCTTCGTCAGCCGGGCGATTTCGGCCGAATTCCAGGGCATGAATTGACGCAGGCTTGGCAACGGTGCGAACTCTCACGATTTTCATCCTCCCAATTTTGGTCGGAAGTGCCCAGGCCGCCGACCCGCGAATTCTGACTGTCCCATCGCAGAACGACGTGCTCGGGCGGCCTGCCCAGCCAATTGCACCACTGCTACCACAGCCAGACATCCCAACTGCAACCGAACGGCGCGACGACCCAGAACAACGTCCAGACACACCGTCTACACAACAAACCACAGCTGATCGACGCGGTGCGGAAAGCGCGCCGATCGTAGCAAAGGTACTTAAGACCGACAGCGAAGCCGCAGAGGAGAGAAAAGATCGCGAGGAACGATCGCGGGATGAGTGGTGGCTGATGGTCGCCACCATCGCTTTGGCCTGTGTTGCCGTTGTGCAAGCGGGTTTCTTTTTGTGGCAATTACGACTGATTAAGCAAGGTACTAAAGACGCAGCGACATCTGCAGTTGCTGCCAAAGACGCTGCCAATGCGGCGAAAACACAAGCCGAGATCGCGCAAACGAGCTTGGTGCTTAGTCAGCGACCCATACTGCGGGTCAGAAAGTTTGTGATAAGACAACCCGACGTGACACAAACTCCATTCTTTTTTGAGAAGGGCAATATAATTTCTGGCGACTTTGAGGTGGTAAACGTTGGTGGAGCTACCGCTACTATCACTCAGATATTTTCGATCGTGTACTGGACCGACAAAGGCCTGCCAATGATGCCTCCATACGATGGGAGGGACCCGGACCCAGGAACGCCTCCGCCGTTGCTGCCAGGGTTTTCGACCAGCTTGAGCTTCAAGAGTATTTGGTCGGTGGACGATAATGGGAAAGCAATTTCTAATCGAAATGATGGGTGGCGGCTGTATATAATGGGCGTGATATATTATACTGATGGCATTACTCCGGGCGGTCGTCGAAATTACTTTTGTCGGGAATGGCAGATTAACCCCTATCGTTTTGTCCCCGTCGACAACGCCGATTACGAAAGCGAGAATTGAAGATCCATTTCGCCAGCAAATCCTTTATCGCCGAGATCTCCGCGGCGGTCGGCGCCCCGGTCGCGTTCCGCCTGCGCTGTCTGACCGCACCGCGCGGCATCGCCATCGTCCAAGGCCGCGGCCGAGCGCGCCGGGTGGGAGCCGCGCCCCTCGCCGCGGCCCGCCGCGCCGGCGACACCCTGCCCGGCCGCGGCATCGCCTACGCCCAGCGCTCGGGTGCGTTCGTCGCGATCGTCGCCGAGGTCGAGATCGACCGCCATACCGGCAAGGTATGGGCTCGCAAATTCACCGTCGCGCATGATTGCGGCCGGATCATCAACCCGGACGGGCTCAGGCGCTGCATCGAAGGCAATGTCGTCCAGGGCACCAACCGGGCATTGTCGGAGGAGGTCGCCTTCGACCGGTCGAAGGTCGCCAGCACGGACTAGCTCTCCTATCCGATCCTCGACATCACCGAGGCGCCCGAAGCGATTGAGATCGTGCTGATCAACCGCCCTGAACTGCCGCCGGCCGGCGCCGGCGAGAGCTCGATCCGCCCGGTGGCCGCCGCCATCGCCAACGCCGTCTTCGACGCGTCAGGCGTCCACCTGCGCCCGCGCCCGCTCGCGCCGAAGCGTCTGAGGCCGGCGCTGGCGTAGGTTTCGGCGGGCCGATCCGAGCGGCGCGGATTCCCGGTTCCACGTCTGTTCCACGGGAATAAAAGCGCGAATTTTCGGTATCCGGGCGCAAATAGCGCCACCCTCAATCGCCCGCGCAAATCCCGGACGACGAGACCATTAATGGTTGGGCCGTTCAGCCAGACGCTTTCCGTTCGCGTTCGGGCGACGGAAAGCGCTCTGTCAGAGGCGTCAATCTCGCGTCCAATCGGGTGCGTGGGAAACATCATGATTGACTTGGTTTCGCAATTATTATATAGGCATTGCTAAATACGTCAAAGGGCCTGCGGAATTTGGGTCGGCGCATTGCGGTAGTGCCGCCCGGTCATTGATGTTGCAATAGGAGATTCGATGAGCGACGTTGCGCACACCCGGCAATTCCCATCAGATCAACCACTCCTGGACACGACCCCGTACGGCTCCAGGAAGGACGATTCGATAACCGACACGACGGAGAGCGCGGCGGTCACGCAGCACTCTATTACCATTGGCGGGGCGATGATCTCGTATACCGCGACTGCGGGCCATCTGGTGACCACTGACATGTACAGCGCGCAGCCCGCCGCCAAGATATTTTACGTGTCTTTTACCGCAAACGGGGCGGCTCCGGCGACGCGCCCTGTTACCTTTT